>JBCKWF010000036.1:0-15955 GCA_038922895.1 Gammaproteobacteria bacterium | reverse complement strand
ATCGGCCAGTGTAGCGCGCTTGATCTCCTGCTGGAATCCCATGTGGTAAAGCTTGGAAGACTGCGCCGAGAGGCAGACCTCGATGTCGCGCAGACTCTCGCGATAGGTCATGCGCTGCGGCCATCACGCGGAATTGCTCGGCGCAGGTGAGCGACTTCACGTAACGGTCGCCGTCGCAGCGGTCGACAATTCGGTGGAATGTCTTCCAGGGCAGGAAGTCCATAAGTTGAGCGAACAGGGTTTTGCCAAGATACATCGAAGCCTCCGGTGGAACAAAAACCGGAAGACTGCCAGAATAGCAACTGACCGTTCAAGTCGGGGACACAGTTTATTTCTCTGCAAGCACCGTCAGTATTGGCTTGCGTCGATTCGACCCTCAGTTTAACCGGACAGCAGTGATATATTCATACATCACATGTGTGTTGTCTAGAAACTGCCACTCACTATCAAATCAAGCTGACGTCCACGCTTATTGTTAAAATGAATCACTTCACTCACTGCAGAACTGTCGCGCTCGCCGATATAGATAGTCCGGGCCCTGTTTCTGTTCATATTCAAGAGGTCTTTCAGTGTCAATCGCAGTTTCAGTCCGAGCCAACGGGTAGTCTCGGTAAACAGATTAATCTCGGTACCTTCGTCATATAGATCAAGTTCATTCACCTTGTACAGCGCCCGCTCACTGCGAAAACGCGTTTCCCAGCCCCAGGCCACCTTGGCCTGCTGGAAGTCCTGGCGGAAATCGATCAAGGCACTATATTTAATGTTCTCGTCTTTATACACGATTGGCCCCATCAGACCTCTTTCACTCGAGAGTATGCGATCAATGCCCGTGATCGGATCGACCACGGTGGATTCCTGCCAACGGCCGCGGATGTTCAGGCGGGCATTATCCAGGCCCAGCCAGTCCAGTGGTATGGTGTTTTCCAGCTTTAATCCCCAGCGTTTACCATCGCCAATATTGCCAGGCGCCTCTGACGTCGACGTCAACGGCAATAAATCAACCACATCAGTTATCCAGTGATGGAATGCCGTCAGTTTGATCACGCTGATTTCACCAAACCGCCTTTCATGACTGAGTTCCAGCACCCAGGTCTTGTCCGGACTCAGGTTCGGATTGCCCAGGGCAAGATCTTCATCCTGAAATACTGCGGCACTGACGAAATCGTTAAAATTCAGTTGCGAGATCTCCCGTGCCAGACGCAGGCGGGTCTGGCGGCCCTGCGCCGGAGAGTAACTCAGCATGGCCTGCGGTTTCAAAAATACGAAATCACGTTCAAGGATGGAATCCCCGCTCTGGGAAATTTTCGAGACCTCGCTTCCAAGGCCGTAATTCAGTTCAAATACGTCGAGTGACCAGGTGTCCTCCAGCAGAAAATCGCCACGGACTTCTTCAACCCGTGTATTCGCACCAGGTACATCCTCAGGCACCGGTCCTGTCCCGGTATTTACTGTCTGGTCCAGACTGTTGTCCAGTTCATTAAACGCAGCTTCCATGTTGAACTGGATGGCATGGTCTGCGATCCTCCCCCAGTCGAATTCAAGTCTGCCAATCGCCTCTGTGGTAACGGTACCTATATCAGATTGCCTGAACAGGGTTTGCTGGCCGGTGAAATTCACGACAGTCTGGGCCTTCTGATTATCGAAGTCAGTATAAGTAAAAAGGAGGATGGATCTACCGGTCAGGTCCTGCAATAGACTGCGTTCCGCATTAAGCCCGAGTTCAAAATCATGACTGAGTCTGGTCTCGTCAAATAACTCATTACGAGGTGTACTGCCGGCGGCAAGTGGTATTCGATTTGACCTGGTAATATCGTGGACCTTGTTGTAGCCGACCTCCGTATTTCCCTGTACCAGTGTCTGTCCCACCCAGCCAGTGGCATTCAGGTTACCGCTGGCGGTAAAGTGCCTGTTCACGGTCTTGTCGCTACGATTTTCCGTCAGGTTACCGGTACCATCCTCGGTATTGCGTGTACCCTTGGTAATGTGGGCATGCCTGTTGCCTTCAAGGCCTGCATTGTAGTCTATGCCATTCCATTTATCGGACAGCGAGATGCTGCCGCCAGGCATGAATATGCCGGTATAGAAATTCTTCCAGACATAACCTTCCCATCTGACTGCCGCCGGGGATTCCTCGCGCATGATGATATTGGCTATTACTGACTGCCCTTGCAGGTCTACGCCACTCATCTGCCCCCGGACCAGATCGATACGGATCACATTACCGGCAGGTATGCGTCCGAGTATAGCGGACGGGGTATCCTGCTTGACACTGGGACGCCTGCCATTGATCAGGATATTGCCTACTGCGGCAGTAAAACCCCTGGAACTGTCGCCGTCATCCAGCTGGAATCCCGGTAATTGTTTGACCATATCCAGTGCCGTATTCGGCTGGTAGCGCAAGAAGAAGGCGGCCGGGTACTCCACAACCTGTGCAGAGGTCTCTGCCGTAGCACTCGCAGTGTCGCTGTGCCCTGCCGTATGTGCTGCGTAGGCACATGTAAGGTTCAGTCCGGTAATGATCAACGCTATGCTGGTCCAAGTTTTCATAATTTTACCTTGTATGTCAGTTAATCTGTTTAAAACTCTAGAAACTTCCGCTTAACACGAGTTTCACCCTGCGGCCTGCCGTCCTCTCACGGAATATCTGCGATTGGACAGGGGTGAGATCGCGTTCGCCCAGATAGATAGTCCGGTCCCTGTGCTCGGTATAATCGAGCAGATTGTTACCTTCCAGTCTAAGCTTGATACCGAACCAGCGGCTTGTTTCAATAAATGCATTCAACTCCAGTCCTTCATCATAAACTTCCAGTTCATTCACCTTGAACAAGGGCCGACTAGACTGGGCCGCTATATCTGTACCCCAGGACAGCTTGTGCGATTCAAGGTCCTGTCGAAACACCACATCGTATATATATCTGCTGCCATTGTCTGCAAATCTGACCTGTGGAGGCCCCCAAACCCTCCTGCTACGGACAGTATGCGGGGCTTGCCTGTCACCGGATCAGTCACGCTGGAATCCTGCCAACGGGACTTTATATCCAGACGTGCACCCTGCACTCCCAGCCATTCCAGAAGAACAGTGAACTCCAGTACCAGTCCCCAACGCCTGCCATCACCGATATTGCCAGGTGCCTCGAATGTGGGAGACAAGGGTAGCAAGTCCAGCACGTCATTTATCCAGTGGTGAAATGCTGTCAACCTGACTACAGCCTGGCGGTTATAACGGTATTCATGACTCAGCTCTGATTTCCAGGTTGTTTCCGGGCGCAGGTCCGGATTTCCGAGGGCAAGGTCATCATCTTCAAATACTGTAGCACTGATAAAATCATTAAAATCCAGCTGCGCTACTTGCCTCAACAACAGCATACGTGACTGCTGTCCTTCTGCAGGGGTCCAGGTCAATACTGTCTGAGGTTTCAGGAAAAAGAAGTTTCTCTGCTGCTCGGTGTCCCCGCTCTGGGTGATTTGGGACACTTCAGCACCCAGTCCATATTCGAGATCAATTTTTCCCTGGCTCCAGGTGTCTTTCAGGGAAAAATCTGCGCGGGTCTCCTCGACCAGCGAATTGGCGCCAGGGACATTGATAATTGTCGGGCCGGCACCGGTATCATCTGTCTGCAGCAGCGATCCATCTACCGAATTATAGGCCCCTTCAACATTGAACTGCAGGTTATGGCCGGCAAGTCCAGTCCAGTCAAATTCAAGCCTGACTATACCTTCCTGGACCACAGTCTGGTTATAGGCAATTCTTAATAATGTCGGCATGCCATCTGCATCGGTATTCTGTTGCAGGTTGTTCAGATCAAAATCATTATAAGTGTAGAGCAGGATGGCCTTCGATTTCAGATCGCTGTTCAGGTCCCGTTCTGCGTTAATTCCCAGTTCGAATGAGGGGTTGTTCTGGCTGTCCTTGAAAAAGATCTCGCTCGGGCGCCCGCTGATTTGCGGCTCCCTTACCTGTGTCTGGTTTTCAGGGCCGTTCTTTAGCGTGAACTTGCTGTTGAACTGTACCCGGCTCGCATGGATTACAGATGATGCATTCAGAAACAGATCGCGTTGTTGCAGACCGGTCTGTCTCAATTTGTCATGGCGCAACTCCGTCAGCATGCCACTACTGTTATAAAACCTGTCCGTACCAACTTCACCATTCGATTCGCGTTCAACATTAAAACCAACGTTATAATCAATTTCGTTCCAGCGATCTGATAATGAAATATTCGCTATCGGTTTCAACGGCCCCTTGTTACTGTGCTGGATAAACGTTTCCCAGCGGACTGCTGCCTTTGTACTGTTGTTCAGGATGACGTTGACTACAACCGGACGGTCCTGCAGATCTATATCACGTACCTGACCGCGTACCAGTTCAATTCTGGCGACCTGGTTGGCCGGAATCCTGGCCAGAATAGCGCTAGCCGTATCCTGCTTGACGCCGGGATATTTGTCATTAATGAGGATATTGCCTGCAGCACCGATAAAACCGCGTCCCGGGCTGCCATCATCCAGCTGGAATCCAGGTGCCTGCCTGACCATATCGAGTGTGGTATTCGGATTGTAGCGATCAAAATATGTTGCCACGTACTCAACCGCCATACTCTGCTGCCCGGTATCAGCAACAGGGACCTGTGTCTGGGCAAGGGTCAAGCCAGGCATAACCGACATGCACAACAGAAATTGATACATCAGACGATACTGCATCTGCCTAGTAACTCCCGCTCAGTTCAAACGCTAGCCGGAAGCCTCGTAGCCGCTCCCTTATTTCACGAAAATCGAGTGGTGATAACTCACGCTCTCCGGTGTAAACGGTACGATCACGTATTTCCACCATATCAAGGATATTTTCTGCAATTAGTTTTGACTTCAGACCGAAAAATCGTGTGGTCTCAACAAACACATTAAATTCAAATCCATCATCCAGGACATCCAGCTCATTGACCTTGTATAGAGGCCGCTCGGCCCGGGTCCTCAAGTCCCAGCCCCAGGCAAAACGCGCGGCCTGAAAATCCTGCCTGTAGTCAATTGTGTATGCAAAGCGGTTATCATCACGATATGACAACGGGAATATCGGACCGAACGGGGTCCGGCTCGACAATACCCTGCTCTCGCCGGTGACCGGATCGGTCACCGAAGATTTCTGCCAGCGTGCATTCACGTCCAGTCTGGCACCTTGCAGCCCGAGCCAGGCGAGCGGGATCGTACTCTCAACATTGAAGCCCCAACGGGTCCCGTCACCGATGTTACCCGGCGCTTCAAATGTCGCCGACAATGGCAACAGGTCCAGCACATCCTTGATCCAGTGATGGAATACGGTCAGCTTCACTACACTTTCCGGTCCAAATCGACGTTCATGACTGAACTCGGCAATCCAGGTAGACCCCGGTTGCAGGTTCGGATTTCCGAGTGCCAGGTCATCATCATCAAATACAGTCGCACTGACAAAATCTTCAAAATCAAGCTGGGCTACTTCCCTGGCCAGACGTATGCGCGACTGTGCACTCTGGTTTGCGCTATAGGTCAACACACTTTGTGGCTTCAGGAAGAAAAAACTCCTCTCTTGTTCAGCGTCGCCTGTCTGGGAGATAGTGGAGGTTTCTGCACCAAGACCATAATCCAGTTCAAATTGCCCCAGCGACCAGGTGTCCTTCAGCAGGAAGTCCCAACGGAGCTCTTCGACCCGCGAATTCGCGCCGGGCACGGCCACATTAACAGGGCCACTGCCTGTGTCTTCAGTCTGGACCAGCGTACCCTCAAGTGAATTAAATGCGCCCTCCAGGTTTGCCTGGATGGAATGGTCCTGCACTGCGGTCCAGTCCAGCTCCAGCCGGGAAATGGCCTCGGTCGCATCCGTCCGTGTGTCAGCCACCCGGACCAGTGCCTTGACGCCCGCCGCATTGAAGCGGTCCAGTGTAGAAATAGTATCGTCACCACCATGTGTAAGCACGACTATCGCCTTGCCGGTCAGGGCTTCGGACAGGCTACGCTCAGCATCCACTCCCAGTTCGATCTTGCCGGTCTGGTATTCCTCGCCTATGAATTCATCACGTTTAATGCCGCCAGGGCCAATCGGTATACGCCTCGCAATTCGCATTCCTTCGCGGTCCTCACCAATGAAATTGGCATTGAACTGCAACAGCGTTTGTCCAAACCAGGTGGAGGTGTTCAGATTACCACCGCCCCGGTATCCTGCCAGATCAGCTTCGTCCCTGCGTTTTTCTATCAGATTACCCTGACCGTTGAATGTGTCCTGTATGCTCAGGTCCCCCCGGGTAAGACGCCGCATATTCAGACCGGCATTATAATCAGTCTGGCGCCAGCGATCTGCTATCGAAATACCTCCTTCAAACGTACTGAAGAAATAAAAGTTATAGCGCCATACCGCTTCCCAGCGTATCGCAGCCGGGGAATCTTCCCGCAAAATAATATTCGCAACGATAGCCTGTCCCTGCAGATCAATATCCCGGACCTGACCACGGATGATCTCGATACGCTCAACCAGACTTGCAGGGATACGTGTCAGTATTAATGAAGGCAGGTCCTGCTTCGCACTTGGCCGTCGATCATTGATCAGTATATTTCCTGCAGCGGCGCCGAGACCACGGGACGCATCACCATCGTTCAATAGAAATCCAGGGGTCTGGTTGATCATGTCCAGTGCAGTGTTCGGTTTATAACGGGCAAAAAACGCCGACGGGTATTCAACAATCTGCTTCGAGGATTCGTCTGTGCCGGCAGGTGCCTGTGCTGCGTCTGTCACCTGTGCTTGCGCTGTAACAACTACCAGACTGCAAATACCGATTAATAGTGCGAATACGGGGTAGCGGATCAAGGCAGTATCCATAGACTAGAAACTCCCACTCATTAAAAATGTCAGGCGTACGCCTCCATGACCAACGGACAGCTCACGAAAATCCACTGTTGAAAGACTTCTTGCCCCTGTAAAGGCGGTACGATCACGCTGCTGGGACAGGTTCGGCAGGTTCTCCACCAGCAAACGCATTTTCATACCGAACCAGCGGGTGGTTTCAATAAATGCATTTACAGAGATTCCTTCGTCATATATATCCAGCTCATTGACCTTGTAAAGCAAACGCTCTGCGCGCATGCCCATATTCACACCCCAGGCCACCCGTGCTGCTTCAAAGTCCTGACGATAGTCGGCGATGAATGCATACTTGTTTTCATCACGGAAAGGGATACGCGGCGTCCACCAGCCATGACCTCTGCTTCCTGACAACATCCTGTCTTCCCTCGTAACAGGATCCACCACACTGGATCCCTGCCAGCGCAGTTTAATATCCAGCCTTGCCCCGGTCAGGCCCAGCCACTCCAGCGGTAAGGTGTTCTCCAGTTCCACTCCCCAGCGTTTACCATCACCAATATTGCCCGGTGCCTCAAACGTCTCTGACAATGGCAACAGATCCAGCACGTCCTTGATCCAGTGATGGAACAAGCTCAGCTTGACCACGCTCAATTCACCGAAGCGCCGTTCATGACTGAGCTCCGCTATCCAGGTCGTGTCCGGCCGCAGGTTCGGATTACCGAGCGCCAGATCATCATCTTCGAACACGGTTGCACTGATAAAATCATCAAAGTCCAGTTGCGCGACCTCGCGTGCCAGTCGCACCCGGGTCTGGTTGCCCTGGCCTGGTGAGTAACTCAACACCGCATGAGGCTTCACAAAGAAGAAGTCCCGTTCCAGTTCTGCATCTCCGCTTTGTGAAATCGTGGAGGTCTCTGCACCCAGACCGTAGTCCAGTTCAAACTGGCCCAGCGTCCAGGTGTCCTTCAGCAGAAAATCACCGCGCAGTTCTTCGACCTTCGAGTTTGACCCCGGCACATCGACCGGCACCGGTCCCAGGCCGCTATCTACTACCTGGACCAGGCTACCGTCGAGTGCGTTATAGGCCACTTCCATATTCAACTGCAAGGCATGCTGCTCCAGTCCACTCCAGTCAAACTCCAGACGGCCTATGCTTTCGGTTTCGACAGCCTCTGAATCTGCCTGGCGGAAGCGGGTCTGGATACCCGCGCTATTGAGACTCTGTTGCGAATCAATATCAGCCTGTTGTTCTCTGATGAACAACAATATAGCCTTGCTCGTCAGGTCCGTATCCAGTTTACGTTCGGCATTCATTCCGATCTCGAACCCAAGGTTTTCCCAATCTGCGTTGAAATTCTCTACAGACGGATTACCGACCGGGGACTGCGGTATGCGGGTTGACACAACGGGCCCAGCCATGGCCATATGCTCAATATTTGTGTTCAACTGTAACAGCGTCTCACCCAGCCAGCTTGAGACATTCAGATTAGCGCCCAGATTGTGTCCGTCTCTCACCGAGTTCTCGACCCGCTTCTCGGTCAGTACATTGTTGCCGTTGAACCTGTCTTTATTTCTGCGCTCACCGTGCGCGCCCCTTTGGACTCTCACCCCGGTATTAACCTTAACGGCTGCCCATTGGTCAGATAAAGAAAGGTTGCCGCGTAACATCAGTTTGTCGACATCGAGGTTTTTTCCTATGCCGGTCTCCCAACGTACCGTGGCCTGGATGTCCTCCCGCAATACGACATTCGCTACGACAGCCTGGCCACGCAGGTCGACCCCGCGTAACTGACCTCGTATCAGTTCAATACGTTCGACCTGACTGGCCGGGATGCGACCGAGTATGGCCGAGGGTGCGTCTTCCTTTGCACTCGACCGACGTCCATTAATAAGAATATTGCCAACTGCAGCACTGAAACCACGGGCGCCACTGCCGTCATCCAGCTGAAAACCTGGCAATTGTTTGACCATATCGAGGGCGGTGGCCGGATTATATCTGGCAAAGAAGCTGGCAGGGTAATCGACTGTCTGTGCTTGGGTCGGGTCGGACGGTACTGTTTGGGTATCAACAACCGGCTGGGCTGATGACCAGGATATCAGCTGGCTACCCAGCAAAATAAGATTAATCATCATCCGGCATGTGGCGTGGATCCTGCGCGTCCCTATCATCGATATTTTCATTTTATATGTTGGATAAACTGGTTCGGTAATGGATTGTTTTAACGGGAAATACCCCTGGTTTTTTGTGGGCGCATTGTAGCATTGCAGGTCAATGCCGGGCGATAAATCCCCAAATTTTCCTTAATTGCTGCAACGGCCCTGGACAGGGACAGCGTACACGGATTACACCTGAGTGGGCTGAGGCAAACAGGGTTTGTACAGACGTTCGGGCTACAGACGGAACTGGTGCAGTTTGTGCGAGGGCAGACTGTTTCAGCCGTCCGCAAATCCGTGGCGCAGGCTGCGAATATAATTGATTAATTCCCAACGTTGAACCTCCGTTAATTCCTTGTCCCGCGCAGGCATATCCAGCTCCGGTATTCCGCGTGTTATCCACCAGAATATTTCCCCATCGGTATGTACATCGATATGCGGTGAGGCCAGATCAGGGATTGAACCCCGATTTGCAATTGCCCAGGGCCCATCCCCCTTGCCGGCAGCGCCATGACAATCGGCACACGCATTCGTATACGCCTGTTGCCCTCGTATAACCACGCCGGCCGTCAACGGTTGGGGATTCTTCTGGTAGGTTGATGGATAGGTCTTTACCAGTGCAACCGACAACAACAGATACAGACCGAACAGAATACCACCAGCACCTGCGAGTATGACCCACCTGGGGACACGACCCCGTCTCGCCTGCAGGGCCAGCCAGCCATAGATAATGACCAGCAATAAACCTGTGCCAAATCTGATCAGATTGGATGAGTTATAGACAATTGATTGTAAACTCAGATAGGTACGTATATCTTCCACCAGCGGTTGTTTTGGCACCATTAACCGGGTACCCGCCTGCACGGCGTTGCCTCCGGCCGCAGAAATGCTGACATCCAGTTGCCAGTCTCCCGGCACCGGAAAGGTCGCTTCACCCTGATAGCTATCGGCGCTGACCCGGATCGCCTCCTGTTCATCAAGTTCAATTTCACGCCCAGGCATATACAAGCTGAACAGGACCCGCGTCGCATCACCACCTGCGAGTGGTGGCGGCAGAAATATTTCCAGGCGCACACTGTTGAAATTACCGGCAACCGGTTGCATCTCGATTCGAACAGGCTGTCCGTCCGCAGACAAATTCAGGGTCTGAGGATTCAGAAAGGGGGACGTGGCTGGCGGATCATAGCTACGCATCGCGGCTGATCCTGTCAGCAGACCAATGACTAACACCGCTTCAAATGTGACTAGCCGACGGAATTTCATAAATACCGAACGGGCATCTGTCAGCTCGCATGGCCCCGCTATCCTTTTTAACATACGCCCCATTTTCAGCAGATGCACCGCCAGCATCACCATCAACAGGGCCACCAGCATCAGTTTCAGTTGTAATGTCTTGCCATACAGGGTGCCATGCAAGGCCGCTGCACTGTGTATATGGACAAAGGCGAGGATAGAACCTGTCAACACAACGACAATAAACATCAGCAGCACCAGGTTGTAAAAGCGCTCGTGCAGTTTCCAGAAATCCAGTCTGTATGTATCGATATTTGCAGCGATATTTTGCCAAGGGATCAGTGCGAAATAACACAATCCACCTGCCCACGTTACTGCGGCAAGCAGATGCATTACATTACTCAGCCAGGGGAGCATACCGTCAGTCGCTGCATGACTGCCGGCTGCCTGTATGAATAGTACGAGCATGCCGGCCAGACCCGGCCACAACAGTTGTCTGTGCGTATGCAGAATGGCAAACCGGCGAAATCCGATGATGATGGCCGGTACCAGGATTAGATTAATCAGCACCAGTCCATGTATGGTCCCGAACAGGAATGCTGTAACATCAGTTGCAGGGTCTGCCTGTACATAGTGCCGGTAAGTTTCCAGCAACTGTAGCAATGAGCCGAGCAGATAGAGTCCACCCGCGATCAGCATGATATGCCCGGTGCGTCGATGGAACCGTTGGTTCAGTCCATATTCATCATTTCGAAACAATGGATACCAGGCCAGCACATAAAACAGCGGGCCACCCAGCAGCAACAGCAGGCCAATCAGATTGATGAGATTTACAACCATACTGAAAAACTACCCCCAAGCTATGTCTGTCCGGAAACCTGTACGGGACATGTCGCGTAGTTTAGCCGACCTGTCTGCCTCGACCTGGCTTCATCTGCCAGTACAGGGCACCACCCGCTCCGAGCAGAACCAATATGCCCCCGACAATTGTCGACATAGGAAGTTCCAGGTTTTTCCGACCATAGTTCGAGTCCGTCATTGCAGTTCCGTTACCGGATTGTGTACTATCCTGGTCCGCTGCATACGGTACCCCATAATCGCCATCAATCGCGGCAACCGGACGGATCATTATTAATCCGGTTACGAATATCAGTGTACGCAGGATATGTTTATGCATCCTGTCTTTTATCCCACCATAAAACACTTTGTCAAGGCTTTAGGTGGCAAGCCCAGGGGGGTAATGGTAAACTGGGCTAATCGTTAGTCTGGTTCGCAGTTAGTCAAGATTTGGTCGTGCCGAGGGAGAATAAAGTGACAAATAACAGATGCCGCAGACTTGCCGTTGCAGCACTATGTACATTCATGCTTGCGCAGACCATACCAGTCAGCGCGACCGATGGTGACCCGATCATGGACCTGGGTATATTCACCTGGTTGAAATACCAACAAAAACAGTTTTTCACTGACATAACCGAAATTGCCATCAAGGACAAGGCAATACAACCTCCGGATATCACCATCGATATCTATCAGCCAATTATTTTTGAAAACCAGGACAAGACCAATCATCGTCTTGTCTTTCTTACAGGCGTCGGCAATAAAATGGACTTTGAATACATGTCTCCGGTCATACAAGCTGGAGAAAGGTGGGGCCTGGAGATCCACACATTCGGTGAGTTTCCCTACCAGTGCACGCTGCACCCTGAAGAACGTGGCTCGTTTACCGTTAATCTGCAGTAAACTGATTTAAACTCTTATTCAGGATTTCCTTAACGTATAAGCCTTTTCCACGGCTGCAGACCTGAGCCAAGTGCCAGAAATCCGAACAGTGATAGCGTGCCAATCAACAGAAATACCGGACTGATATCGCGGCGATGGCGCCCGGCTGCCGCCGATCCTGCCGATCCTGTCTGTGTCAGTCCCTCCCTTAACAAACGTATCAGGCCCGCCTTATCACCTTCGGTAAAAAACTGTCCGTTTGATTCACTGGCAATGAATTTAAGTATGTCGTCCCGCAAGGGTATGTTAACGACCTTGCCGTCCATCTCGATAAATTCATTCGTACACAGGTCCCCATCCATATTCACTATCGGCGTTTCACCAGGGTTACCAACTCCGACCGTCAGTACTCTGATACCTGCATCACCTAACTGTTGCAGAGGTTCACTCAAGCTGCGGGTATAGTCACCACCTATATGTCCATCACTGAGCAGGATAAGCTTGCTAACATTGCCATAAATCTGCGGCAGTCTGGTTTTTTTCTGTGCTATCACACTGAGTGCATTTGCCAGTTCAGTCCGGGTCGCTTCGAATGTCAGGCCAATATGCAAGCCTTCCTTGATTACTTCATCCAGATAGGCCCGGTCACGGGTCAGGTGTGTAATCGGGAAGGCAAACCGGTCAAATGCGAAAATACCGAACCTTGCCTCGGGCACGCCTGCTAATACGTCGCGCATGACATTTTTTGCCCTGTCCAGAAACGTCAGGTCTCCACAGGTATGCCGGGCCTCCATACTTCTCGACACGTCGACCAGAAACAGCAAATCGCCGGTCCGGCCTGACTCGATATAGGGCCTCGCTGCAACCATCGTCATCGAGCCAAAAAACAACCCGGCCAGTATATATCTGGCCTGATAAAACCGTTGGTTCGGGGGCCGGCCCTTGTAAATCGCAGCCATCATGGCGGTCCTGTGTTCGCCGCGTTGCATAACCCAGAACAGGACCGGCAGTACCGCAAGCAGTACCAGCGCATCGGCAAATTCAAAGTACATCTAGCACCTGGTCATGCTTGACTGTCATGGTCGGAAATCAGTGACTGGTGCAGTTTTGTCTCGGACAGGCAGACAACAACAGCAGCAAACAGTACCAGCACGATGGCGATTATCCAGCGCAGGTTGGTCACAAACCCCTGTTCTTCACCCATCAATCGCGGCGACTCTTCCAGTTCGGACACCAGACGATAGGCCTCCTGCATTTCCTCGGCCGAATCAACACGAAAGATCCTGAAGCCGGGATCGCCGGCAAAATCATTGGTCAGTCTTTCAGCGATGCTATCCGAGATGCCAACGCCGATGGTATACAGCCTTATCCCGCTTTCACGCAGACTCCTGATTGCCTGTCCCATTTTCTCGAGTTCATCTTCTGCATCGGAAATCAGTATTACCGCACCGCCCCTGACATTTCTCTGTTTGGCAAATACTTCCCGGGTCAGCCTGATCGCTGCATCGATATTTGTCAGCGATGAAAATCTCTGCAATTGGGAACGTTCTTGCGCGCCTAAATTTTCCTCAAGCACCTCAATAAACCGGTTTTCAGTTTCGATAGTTGGCCAGCGCGCCAGAAACGGTTCGGTACTGAAAAGTATCAGACCAATACGCGCGCCGGCAAACCGTTCGACAAAATTGTAAACTGTCTCCCGTGCAGATTCGTATCTGGATGGCAGATCCGGTCCGGTCGGTTGTGTCTGCTGGTTCAGTGCATAATTCTTAAAACGGGTTTCCTTGTCCGGGATCTGCAGCGGTTGACTCATCGATCTGGATATATCTATCGCAATTATCATATTTTTCTGCAGCATCTGATCGCCACTGGCAAAAACCGGCGCAGCAGTATGCAGTACCGGCGCGGCCCATAGCAGACCAAGCAGGAACACAACGGCAGACCAGAGCAGGATACGAATCGTGTTCCAGTATTTGCCACGCACACAGTTGCTCGACCGCAGATATTCAATACCAGTCATCGCAACAGTTGTACTGGTACTTCTGTTATTCAGTTCCCAGACAAGCACGGCAAAAAACGGTATGGTCACCAGAAATAGCAGGGGGGAAATGAAACTGAATATTTCAGTAGTGGATTCTGGCATGGGACTAACGGCCTGTTAAAAGCCTTCCAGGATGAAATAGTCCTTGTTGTTCTTCGCTGCCTCGAATTCGGCATATTTATCCGGCATCTCGGTCTGCAGCAGCACTTCAAGATCCATTACCGTCTGACGCTGTAACTCGCCTGCATCGGTGGCATCCTCACCTCCCTGCAATACCTCCTGTATCGTCTCGGCGTAGGCATTCCTGCGTTTCTGTACAAGCTCCAGGTTCCTGCGTATGTCCTCATCATCAGGTCTGATACGGGTCGCCGCCTTCAGCGAGGCTACACTGATGGTAAGAAAACGGACGCTGTCCCGCAGGATTGCAACCAGTAAAAATGGATCTTCCATCGTGAGTGAATGCAACAGCGCATCCAGAAACACCTTGTGCTGCTGGAACATGACTTCAAGCAGGGCCTCTTGCTGCGCTGCCTCGAGCTCAGCAAGTTCAGGACGGATCGCCAGTATTCCAGAATTAAAAAGCGCGGCTGCCTTGATACGTGGATCAGTTATACGTTCAGGTAATTTGGAAAAATGCTCGTAAATGTCCTGGACCGAATCGTTGCCTTGCAGCATGCTGATTGCATTATTGTATTCTGCCACGTCCCGGGACGACCAGAATTGTGGCAAAACCGCCAGCGTCAGTGCCACTAACGCCATGCTAATAATGATGCCACTGGTACCAGCCACACCAAACTGGCTGGCAACACGCTGATAAAACATCGGCTGTTGTTCCCTGATCAAGCTTTCTTCCTCGGTCAATCTGGCAAACATGTCGTCAAGGATACGGCTGATCTGATCCACCGTTGCAGCGTGGGGTTCGGCAGGCAAATAGTTCAGATAAAACAACTCACGTGCCCTGTGCAGGATTTCCTTCCATTCCGTTGTGTCCGGGTCCCGCCCGAACCAGAACAACACCGGGCTGACATTCAGCCTGAACCTGAGCAGTCCGGTAAATATGCGTTCACATTGATCCAGATATTCGCGGTTGTGCATCGACTTGCGGTCCAGACCACGATAGTGATGCCAGAGACGCTCGGGTTCACCCAGGCTTTCAAGCTTGCGCACGCGCCCGAAATGCCATAACAGACCGGCAGCAATCAGCAATAGCATTAATCCACTGCCCGCCATCAACAACTGCCGCAGTCCTAGCGGATCATCAATCCGGCCCTTGTAATCAAGCAAGGCAAGCTTTGCTACATTGGCCGGATAATACGCACCGATATGGATTACCGGGGCCTCGATCCTGAATGATTGCAATTCCCTGGCAGCATCGTCCGTAGCCGTGTAATAAACCGTCGGCGGGGCAAGCTGGTAACTGCGGGTCGGTTCAACATCAACAGCCTGCAATCGAAACTCAAGTTCGTATACGCTGACCCCGTTAGCGGGCCCCTGTTCGGATTCACGTATTTCACGCCTGTTGAACGGGAAAAAACCGATCCCGTTTTTAAACGCCTCAAGATCCGGAGTAACGGCAGCTTCGCGCCAGGACAGACGGACCCGGTACGTCGCAAGTTCACCAATCAGATAACTGCTTTTATCAAAAGATGCCGTACCAGCCAGGTTGAACTCATCCGCAAGTGGTTCAGTATCAGGCTGGACAAAACGGAATAATTGTTGCGGCCAACCTGCAATGGATGCCAGCACCAGCAGTGCCGTAGCAACGGCAAGTACAAATGCAGCAGCTATCGAACCGATAACGATCCGGTTTTTGATTAACCGATTAAACTGACCCACACCGCCCCCCTGATTCGATGAATAGTGATCCATGCTCCCCACGTGGTTTGAAGGCCCGTAAAGCGATGGCCGACTATGGCAGATACAAGGCTGGTCACAGCCTCCGTCCTGACCAAAAAAAACAGAGGAACCGGTTTAAAGGTTCCTCTGCTATGTCT
>JBCKWF010000035.1:0-16030 GCA_038922895.1 Gammaproteobacteria bacterium | reverse complement strand
TGATGGGGACGACCCTGTTTCACACAATGGTAAGCCTGGGAGTGTGGATTTTGTTTTACCTACTGGTGAATCAATCACTTCACTGGACAATAGTATTCTTGCCCTTGCTACTCGTTCCACTGGTATTGTTTTCCATGGGTTTGTCCTGGTTTTTTTCGTCAATGGGTGTCTATCTTCGTGATATCAAGCAGATTACAGCTGTCCTCACAACAATTTTGCTATTTCTCTCACCGGTTTTTTATCCTGTTTCCCGGCTGTCGGAACCCTATCGCACATTGATGTACCTGAATCCCATGACTTATTTCATAGAGGAGTCACGTGCGGTAATGATGTGGGGCAATTTGCCGAATTTTACAGGGTTATTGATTATTTTCATTGCAAGCCTGGTTGTAGCATGGCTGGGTTTCATCTGGTTTCAGAAAATTAAAAAAGGATTTGCGGATGTCCTCTGAACAGATAGCCATTCAGGTTAAAAACCTCAATAAATACTACTCTATCTATCAGAAGCCAGAGGACAGACTGAAACAGTATATCTTGCCACGTATACAACGTTTTACAGGGCGACAGCCAAAAAAATATTTTCGCGAATTCAAAGCACTGCATGATATCAGCTTTGAAGTCAAAAAAGGCGAGGCAGTTGGTATCATCGGCCGTAACGGTGCAGGCAAATCAACCCTGCTTCAACTTATCTGTGGCACCCTGACTCCGACCAATGGTGCAATTAAAGTAAACGGCAAGGTTGCGGCACTGCTGGAACTTGGAAGTGGCTTTAATCCGGAATTTACCGGGCGTGAAAATGTTTATCTGAATGCAGCTTTACTTGGTTTAAGTAAAGGGGAAACGGCTAACAGATTTGATGAAATCGCGGCATTTGCCGATATCGGCGATTATATAGATCAACCGGTAAAGACCTATAGTTCTGGCATGCGTATGCGACTTGCATTTTCAGTTAACACCGGTGTTGACCCTGAAATCATGATCGTTGATGAAGCCCTGGGGGTAGGAGACGCACCGTTCCAGGCCAAATGTTTCAAACGCCTGCGCAAGCTTATAGAAGATGGCACAACCATACTGTTTGTTTCACATGATATTTCAACCGTTCGTTCCCTATGCAATAGGGCACTATGGTTGAAACACGGCCAGACGGAGATGTGGGGTGATGCAAAACATGTTTGCAAGGAATATGAGAAATATTGCTGGCGAGAGCAGGGTGTAATAATGGAGTCTGTGGAGCTTCAGGAAAATGAAATGCAGGAGAATAATGATGAGAAATCCAATGATTCGAAAAACTCACCATCTTTGCCGGCAATGCTGTTTGAACCAAATCCAGCATTTGAAAAAAATCGCGAGCAGAGCAGAACTGGTACAGGGGATGTAATCATCAAAAATTTCCTTATATTGAACAAAGAGGGTGCTCCAGTATCGACTTGTGAATATAATGAAAATCTGTGGCTATATTATCTGTTGGAAATCTGTAGACGGGTGAATTCGGACATTATTCTTGGAATTAGAATCCGTGATCTGAAGGGAAATTTCATCTATTCAGCAAACGATATAGATTCGATACATAAAATTGAAGGCGAACCCGGTGACCGTTTTGTTATTTCAACAAATATAAGTGTTCCATTGACACATCAGGATTATGTGATACTAACAGGTGTCTTCGGGTTTAATGATGGTAACGCATTTACAAATGGTGTTTATGATTTTACAAAATCGGTGATCTGGGATGTAATTGAAGATGCAGCTTATATAAAGGTTGTGCCGCATAGATTAATGCCACTTGCAGGTCCTGCACATACATCATTTAAACTGGATCTTATAAAGATAAATTGATATGTCAAAAGTAGCATTTACTAAAATCCCCAATCGTCCGGATATCGAACTCCCGGCTTTCTACGAAAGTTTTGAGTGGTACTACCCGGAATGTGAATTACAAACCAAGGCATGGTTTGTAAATAACGCGGTGTCTGACTGGGTGTATTTTGATTGTGGGGCAAATATAGGTTATTACAGCATACTCTTTTCACAGCTTTCTCCAAAAGGAGAAGTGTATGCGGTAGAGCCAACCTCTACAGCAGATATGCTTGAGGAAAATCTTGCGCATAACCAGTGCCACAATGTTACTGTCCTTAGAAAGGCTGTTGGTCAATATCCCGGGCAGCGCGTAGAAAAGATATTTCGTCTCTGGGGTGGGCCGCCTGATGAATTTGAATATAACTTTACTACTGTTGACTTGATGGTAGATGAATTAAATTTAAAAAAACTGGATTGTCTGAAGATTGATGTTGATTCTTTCGATTTTGAAGTGCTTATGGGGGCAGAAAAAACCCTGGAACGATTTGATCCCTGGCTTGTTATTGAATTGAACCATGCGCTTAGTGTCCGTGGTTATTCAAATATGGCCGCTTTGTCATGGCTTGTCGATCGTGGTTATCAAAATGGTCTGGTACTGGATTATGATAATTTTGTTCTCAAACGTTCAGCACCAGCTTCGGCTTTTGAAACTTGCAATAATATTCGGCTGAATTTCCCCGCAGCATAATAATGACTGGTAATTTGGCACAGTTTTCATGCATTCTTCTATAAATCTTTAATAGGCATAGAGCGAATAATTAGTGATTTCCGGAATTAAAAAGCTAAGGGTTAAAAATTTAAACGAAATATTTCCCTCATCTATGGGGAAGGTTCCCAAAATATTAAATAAAGAATTAACCAATTGGAATATGGAAAGAGATGATGGAACAATTTTCAAATATTTATTTCAGGCACAGCAGACACACAGGCATCTGGAATTTGGGACCTGGCAGGGATGGGGGACGACATTATGTCTCGAATCTTGTGATGCAACTGTCTGGACATTAAATTTACCAGATGGAGAAATGAAGCCTGATGGTACGTGGGCCTATGGTCAACGTGTGACTGATGCTGTTAATACACCTATGGGTATTATTACAGCTAATTATGGTGAGGATGAACAAGGACCTAGAACCTATCATCGAACGGATGCGGGAGGTTATATTGGTCGTATTTACAGGGAAAAGGGCATGGGGAACAGAGTGTGCCAAGTATATTGTGACAGCCGGGATTGGGACATTTCTAATTATCCTTCCGATTTTTTTGACAGCGTTCTCATTGATGGCGGACATCAGCCGGAGGTTGTCATCAATGACACCCGTAAGGCCTTACAGGTCTTGCGCCCGGGTGGATTGATAATGTGGCATGACTTTTGTCCGTTGCCGGAAATTCGTACGCAGTTTGAATCCGTGCAAGGAGTAACAGCAGGGTTAGAACTTATCCTGCCGGAATTACAACGGCAGTTAAATATGCTCTGCTGGATTGATCCGAGCTGGATTCTCATAGGAATAAAAAAGTAGCAGCTATATGAAACAATTTAATTTTTTACGAGTAGCTTCATCTGCCCCGGAACTGCGAGTGGCGGATGTGGAGTTCAATACACTTCAAATCAGTAAGGTGTTGGCATCTGCAGCAAAACGTGGCGCGTCTGTTGTTTTATTTCCTGAACTTTCACTGACAGGATATACCTGTGGTGATCTGTTTACTCAATCCTTATTAATCAATAGAGCGCTTGAATCCCTTCAGCTCCTCGCTGATGAGACTGATAAATACAGTATCAACGCGATAATCGGTTTACCGGTTGTCTTGAACGGTCGTCTTTATAATTGTGCCGCCCTCATTGGAGAGGGCAGGGTCATGGGAATAGTGCCTAAATTATATTTGCCAACAAGGCAGGAATTTTATGAGCAGCGCTGGTTTACTTCTGGAAGTGGACTTGTACCTACCCAGATTAATATAGGTGATCAAAAGGTCCCATTTGCGAACAACCTGCTTTTTTCAGCGAGTAACATGCCTGGTTGTGTAATTGGAATTGAAATTTGCGAAGATCTATGGGCAGTTGAACCACCCAGTGGCGCACAGGCTATTGCCGGGGCAACCTTGATATTTAACCCTTCTGCCAGTAATGAACTGCTGGGAAAGCGTGCTTATCGTAAAGACCTGGTGAGATTGCAATCAGCGCGTTGTCTGGCAGGGTATGTCTATGCCTCAGCAGGTCCCGGGGAGTCATCTACAGATCTGGTGTATTCAGGACACTGTATGATTGCAGAGAATGGCGCAGTACTTGGCGAGTCAGAACGCTTTCATTTTGACTCGCAGATTATATATGCTGATATCGATCTGGACAGAATACAACATGAGCGTCTCTGTAACAGTTCATTTTCTACGGCAATAATTAATCAGGAGTTCCAGTTTGTAGACATTGCGATACCGCAGAAGATTTCAGACGATGTTCTACCTGGGACCTTGCGGCTGAATTCCCCGACACCGTTCGTGCCGACGGATCCGTTCGAACGTGCGTCCACCTGTCGTGAGATTTTTTCTATTCAATCCTCCGGATTGGCTAAACGTCTGAAGTACATTGATACAAAAACAGTAATAATTGGGATTTCCGGAGGACTGGATTCGACCCTCGCACTGCTCGTAGCAGTCCATGCCTTTGACATGTTAGGCTTGGACCGCAAGGGCATCATTGCGGTGACCATGCCGGGGCTAGGGACCAGTCAACGAACAAGAAATAACGCAGAAGAACTGGTGAAATTAATCGGCGCAGAATTAAGGGTTATTTCAATTAACGATGCAATCAGACAACATTTTTGTGATATTGGTCATGACGAAAATACACTGGATGTTACTTATGAAAATTCCCAGGCGAGGGAGCGTACCCAGATCCTGATGGACCTGGCCAATCAGTGCGGTGGATTTGTTGTGGGCACCGGTGATTTGTCTGAAGCCGCCCTGGGATGGTGTACGTTTAACGGTGACCATATGTCTATGTATCATGTCAATATTGGCGTGCCAAAAACGCTGGTGCGATATATTATCGAATGGTGCGCGGAGGATGAGTTTACAGGCGAGATATCCAAAGTATTAAGTGATATCTGTGAAACTCCCATTACACCGGAATTACTTCCTATTTCTAGTAATGGGGACATTCAACATATTACAGAAGATATTGTGGGTCCTTATGAGTTACACGATTATTTTCTTTTCCATATGGTACGGCATGGTCAACGCCCTGCAAAAATTCATTACCTGGCCCAACAGGCGTTTATTGGCCGTTACGATGCCGCGACGATACTGAAATGGCTGGAGGTTTTTATTAAACGATTTTTCAGCCAGCAATTCAAACGCTCTGCGATGCCGGATGGTCCCAAAGTGGGCACTGTTGCGCTTTCACCTAGAGGAGATTGGCGCATGCCCAGCGATGCTTCTGTAGCAGTATGGCTAGATGAAATTAAAACGTTACGTTCAGCTAAAACCAGAATAATAAACAAATAATAACAAATCGTCATTCTGGCGAATGCCAGAATCCAGTAAAAAATATTTAAGGAACCTCTGAATAAGTTCATTGTCATTCCGAAGGAGTGAAGCGACTGAGGAATCTTCTCAATGAATTCAATGGGGGAATATTCCTCGCTACGCTCGGAATGACACGGATTTGGACTTGTTCAGAGGTTCCTTAACAGATGTTGGGTTTCACCAGTATGACGGGAATACATGACATACCTATTCTAAGTATTCCTTCAATAAACTGATATTCATAAAGGGGATGTTGGAAATGAAAAAAGCATTAGTATGCGGTGCAGGTGGATTTATCGGTTCACATATGGTGAAAAGGCTGAAGAAAGAGGGGTTCTGGGTCCGTGGGACAGATCTGAAATATCCGCGGTATGAAGATACTCCTGCTGATGACTTTGTAATCGGTGATTTGCGTGATCCCTATTTTTGCAAACAGGTCATCGACCAGAAGTTTGATGAAATATACCAGTTTGCAGCCGACATGGGGGGAGCAGGTTTTATCTTTGTCGGTACAAATGATGCCAACATTATGCACAACTCAGCAACTGTTAATTTAAACATACTGGATGCCTGTCATAAACGGAATAACAACCACATCTTTTATTCATCGTCTGCCTGTATGTATCCTGAGTTCAACCAGACAGACCCCGATAATCCCAATTGTGAAGAGAATTCAGCCTATCCCGCCCAGCCCGATAGTGAATACGGTTGGGAAAAACTATTTTCAGAGCGGCTTTACCTGGCATTTGCCCGGAACCATGGGATGCAGGTCAGGATTGCAAGGTATCATAATATTTTTGGTCCGCTGGGTTCATGGAAGGATGGCCGGGAAAAAGCCCCTGCTGCACTATGTCGCAAGGTTGCAATGGCTCCGGATGATGGGCAGATAGAGATATGGGGAGATGGTAAGCAAACCAGATCGTTCATGTATGTAGATGAATGTCTGGAAGGAACTCTTAGACTCACTCGTTCAAACTTTACTGGTCCTGTAAATGTCGGCTCAGACGAAATGGTTACCATCAATCAATTAGCAGAGATGATCATCGGTATATCAGGCAAGAAACTATCTATAAAAAATATTGAAGGGCCTTTAGGAGTACGTGGCCGTAACTCTGATAATCGCCTGATTGAGAAAAAGTTGGGTTGGCGCCCGAGTAAGCCGTTAATTGAAGGTATCACTACAACGTATGAGTGGATTAACAAACAGGTACTTGCAAATAAGGCTGATGCATAAATCAGACAATAGATTATATGGTTATTAGTATTTTAAGAAATATCTGTGCGTAATGATCTTTGAATCAGTCTGTCACAGCAAATACGCTGATTCAATAATTCGTCTGAACTAATTAACTTCACTAAGGGAACTCAAATGGACTACACATCGGTTTTTACCAAAATGACAAGTATTTTGGCGAAGAACGGTACTTTTGAATCTCAACCATTTACACTATTAGATATAGGTTGTAGCGGCGGGATTTCTAAATTTTGGCGAGTTTTTGAACCTGCGCTACAAGCACTGGGAATTGATCCGGTTGTAGATGAATGTGAAAGATTGAATGCAAAAGAGACTAACAGCAATGTTCGTTATCGACCCGCATTTATTGGATTACCGGAACAGCATCCTTTTGTTATGAAGAGAGGTAACAAGGAACCATGGGGTGGGAATCCCTGGAACAGGCTCAGTGCCCAGTTTGCAACTGATATTCTGCAATCCAAAATCAGGAAAGAAGACAAGCTCGTACTCTTGAACGATTGGAAGGGTTCTGGTCTTGTTGGACCTGACTCCAAAATTGGGGTGGATGAACTGGTTCAACAAGAAAGATTAACTGATCTGGACTTTATCAAAGTGGATGTTGATGGATATGATCTGGACGCTATACTGTCAGCAGAAAAAATAACACAGAATTCCCCAGTTCTGGGTTTCACCCTGGAAGTAAATTTTTATGGAAGCACTTCTGATACAGATCATACATTTCATAATACTGATAAATTAATGCGCCAGTGGGGCTTTGATCTATTTGGACTATCTATGAGACGTTATTCTGCAGCGGCTTTACCAGCCCCGTTTGAATGGAATGCCCCGGCACAGACAGTTTTTGGGCGGCCCTATCAGGGTGACGCGGTGTACCTGCGGGATCCCATGGCAGCCCAAACTCGAGATGCACCTCATTGTCCGCCCTTGTCTCCTCATAAGATCCTGAAGTTAGCATGCCTGTTTGAATGTTTTGGTTTGCCGGATCATGCTGCAGAGTTAATTTTAGCTAATAGTAGTAGCTTGAATGGTATTTGTGTGTCACAAGAGTTATTAGATATTCTCGCTATAGAAGTAGATCCAACAGTAAAAAACTACACTAAATATATTGAAAAATTTAAGGCGGATCCTACAGCTTTTTATCGGTCAAATAGAGAATAAAAATTATATGAAATCTATTGTCTCACCTTTAAATATCAATAAATTGATACACATTTTCTGTCTTATCAGTATGCCTATTGTGATGTTAATGATTAACGACAACTGGTTGTTCACAAGGCTTGGTTACTTGGATCCTTGGTATAACGTCGGCTACTTTCTCCATTACGATGACCCATCTTTTAGACCGGATCATTACAAGATTGCTCGGGCATCATGGTTGATTCCCGGCTTTGTTGCATATGAAATATTTACGCCACTTGTAGCTAATTATGTATTGCATATCGGATGCTTGGTTTTGACTACAATATTTATTTATTTAGCGTTGTCTAGAATTATAAACAGAGATATTTCGTTCATTACGGCAGCAATGTTAAGTGTGTATTACCCGATACATGGTTCTGGCGGTTGGGATTATCAGACTACACCATCCGGGGCATATTTTGCGCTCACTCTGTATTCTATGTGCAGGGCAGGGCAACATGCGGCACAATTACATAATCCAATGCTGTGGTTATGGCTTGCCGGGGCAGCTTTTGCAGCTACATTTCATGCCAATATTATTTTTATCAATACATTACCAATAATTTTTGCATTTTATATTGTGCTTTCTGGTAATAAGATAATTAATATAAAAACTTTCAAGGTATTTTTGCATTTTTGTTTAGGATTTTTAGGGCTCACATTTCTGCTTGGCCTTATAAATCTTGTAATTGGCAGACAATTTCTATTTTATTCTCCTCTTATCGAAATTGTCATAAATTACATAAAAGATACAAGCAATCAAGAGACTTGGTGGTTGCCATGGTCATCAGGATGGTACGAGAAGGATTATGCTGCCGGATATCTAGCATTGCCAGCTGCATTGCTTGTGATTGGAACAGGACTGATATTGTATATCTCATGTATAGAAAAAAGGATATTTTCATTAAATGAGAAAATAACAATTTTATTAATTGGACAGTATGTATTTATCGGGTGGATATGGGTAATTTGGCAAAGCATTGGCCAAACAGCCCTTGTTCCAGATTACTTTGCGTATCCTGTTCAACTTTCTGCATTCATCGGACTTGCGGGGATTATGAGTTTAGGAAATATGAAGTTATCTTTTAGTGATGCAAACTTGCATTATATGCAGCAGATTAATATAACGACATTATTAATGCTTATACTCAAATATTTGTTAGTTTCAACTATATTTGTGATATTGCTTGTCTTGCCAATAGCAACGACGTTTGCGACTCAAATTTTGAATAAATATTCGATGACTGACAGAGCATATTTTCTGTATGCAAGTGCATTAATGATTGTGTGTTTTATAGTCATGATTAGCATCAAAGCTTCTAGCAGATATAGCTATTTTGTAATTGCCGCATCCATGTTTATATTTATTCAGGTCGCAACGATAACAGCATTTGTTTATCCTGATGAATATAATAAATTAACTAGTCAGCATAATTCGGCTTATTCATCTGCAAAAGAATATGTATCATTTGAAAGTTGTCTTGATAGGAGGGGAAGCTATTTAGCATTACTTGAAATTGAACAAGCAGTTAGAAAATATGTACCAGCGTCCCATGTTGCCTATGTACTTTGGGACCCGACCCTAAAAATTATATCAGGTGATAACTGTGTGCTGAATTTTACTGATTTAGGTTCGTCATTTTCTTCGATTTCCAGCCATTATTTTGCTCAGGATAAATATACATCTGAAATCTTTTCGAATCCGTTAGATATGCCTGAGGAGTCTTTCGTTACGTTTTCCACAGATACCCCACTGGTTATTTTGACTAACGATCAAAAATATGTGGATGGAGTTTTAGGAAGGTTTAAAAAGGCAGAACATTTAAACATGGAAATTAGAGAAAAGCGTTTTATCAAGACCAAGAATCATAGCTTCTATTCGTATATTTTAATGGGACCTTCAAACTAAAAATCGGTGGATATAAAAAATCACATGAATATCACTTTATATATATATGTATGCGTTAATCATAAGCCATTAGGAATTTAAATTGATGATTTCTATTATTATCCCAATCTATAATGAAAAAGATAATATTCAGATTCTTTATGGAAGGATAACGTCTGAATTGAAAAAAATCGGGAGGCCATTTGAAATTCTTCTAATTAATGATGGGAGTACTGATAACAGTGAACTTGTTATGGATCAAATAGCTAAAAAAGATCCACGAGTCAAGATAATTAATTTTCGGCGAAACTTTGGACAAACAGCCGCTATGATGGCTGGGATTGATTATGCATCGGGGGATATCATAATTCCGATGGACGGAGATTTGCAGAATGATCCTGCTGATATTGTTAAACTCATTGATAAGCTCGATCAAGGTTATGATGTTGTTTCTGGGTGGCGTAAAAGTCGAAAAGATTCGCGCTTAAAAAGAAACCTGCCTAGCAGAATTGCCAACGTTCTAATCTCAGTAATTTCAGGAGTATATCTTCATGACTATGGTTGTACCTTAAAAGCATATCGGAGAGAAGTCTTAAAAGGCGTTAAACTTTATGGAGAAATGCATCGCTTTATCCCAATATATGCCTCTTGGGAAGGCGGGAAAGTAGCAGAGGTGCCCGTCACTCATCATCCTCGTATTCATGGTCATTCTAAATATGGGATGGAAAGAGTAATTAAAGTATTGTTAGATCTTATAGTGGTGAAGTTTTTGGCAAAGTATGCAAACAGGCCAATCTATGTATTCGGAGGATTTGGTTTTGCCTCTATTCTTTTGTCATTTGTTACTGGATTGTTGACTTTATATCTAAAATTATTTCATGAGGTATCGTTTATTTCGACCCCTTTACCATTACTGGTCGTTACATTATTTGTTACAGGGGTTATGAGTATACTCATGGGGCTTCTGGCCGAGATGATTATGAGAACGTATTATGAAGCTCAAGGCAAATCAGTATATCTTGTGAAAGATACAATAAATATTAAAAGAATAATTAATTAGTCATGTGTGGTATAGCAGGATTTGTAGGAAAAGGTGATATTAATGATCTGCATGCAATGGGGAATCAATTAAACCATCGCGGTCCTGATGGTGAGGGAACTTTTCTAGATAAATTACGGCATATTTTTTTATTGCATAAGCGACTGGCTATCTTGGATATTGAAGACGGTGGTCAGCCTATGTGGAATGAAGATAAAACCGTTGGCGTGATATTTAATGGAGAAATTTATAACCATATTGAGCTTAGGGAAAAGTTAATTAAAAAAGGTCATATCTTTTATACAGACCATTCAGATACTGAAGTATTAGTTCATGGGTTTGAAGAATGGGGCGCAGAATTACCATTAAAATTAAATGGCATGTTTGCGTTTGCTATTTATGATTTAAAGCGAAATATAATATTTTTTGCGCGTGATCGGTTTGGCAAAAAACCTCTCTATTATTCTTGCTGCCCAGGATTATTCTGTTTCGCGTCCGAACTTACAGCTCTTTTAAGACATTCTTGTGTAAGGGCAAGTATTAGTAAAAGATCATTGCAGAAATATTATGCTTATGGATTTATCCCGGCTCCAAACTCATTATATGAGAATATTTATAAATTACCTGGCGGGTGTCATATGATTTATGATATCGGTGCAGGAAAAGTCAAGATTGAAAAGTATTGGGAGTTTAAAATTGAGCCTATTGGGGACTGTCCTCAACAACCAGAAATAACTTGGGGAGAAGAATTACGACATCTTTTATCAGAAGCAGTAAATCGTAGGCTTATGAGTGATGTGCCATTGGGAATTTTCTTAAGTGGTGGAATAGACTCTAGTGCAATATTGGCGTATGCATGCAAATATATTCAGCCGGAGAAAATTCAGACATTCTCCATAGGGTTTAATGAGAATAGTTTTGATGAATCAGAATATGCAAGAACTGTAGCGAAATATTACGGTACAAATCATCATGAAGAATTATTAAATATTGATACTGCTAAAATGCTTGTATCTCTAGTGCTTAGTCGACTGGATGAGCCATTTTGCGATCCTTCAATTATTCCAACTTATCAACTTTGCCAGTTCGCAAAAAAATATATTACAGTTGCCTTGAGTGGAGATGGTGGTGATGAATTATTTGCTGGTTATGATCCGTTCAAGGCATTACACATAGCGAATTGGTTCAATAAATTAGTACCTGCGCGAATAAAAGGTGGTTTGCGAACTCTTGCTGAACTACTACCGGTAACTGAAAATAATATGGGATTCGATTTCAAAATAAAGCGTGGATTACGTGGTGCATCATATCCTCCATTTTTATGGAACCCAGTTTGGTTAGGCCCACTTGAGCCACGCGAACTAAATGATTTCTTTAATGAAAATATCAAGATTGAAGACATTTATGAAGAAGCAATATCTGCATGGGAAACATCATCATCAGATAATATAGTGGATAAAACACTTGAGTATTATACTCGTTTCTATCTGCAGAATAATATTTTAACAAAAACAGATAGAGCTTCCATGTTGAATTCTTTGGAAGTCCGTTCGCCGTTCTTAGATAACGATTTAGTAGAATTTGCCAGAAAGATTCCACATAATTATAAATTTCGTTATGGCCAAACAAAATATATTTTAAAAAATGCACTACGAGATATTGTCCCAGATGAAATTCTATTCAGAAAGAAAAAAGGTTTTGGAATTCCTTTAACCAAATGGTTGCGAACTTGGGATCAAAAAGAATTCAATAAGATTCAAATAGAATATGCGGATTCTGGTTGGATGAATTCAAGATTATCTGAACATAAAGAAGGAAAGCGCGATAATAGATTATTTTTGTGGAGTTGGCTCGCGCATCAATATCATGCTGCTAATATTAGCAATTTGACTTAGCCTTTAAAAATCAAAATGGACGTTTCAACTTATCAAATAGAAGCAGAAGTCGAAAAAAACCATTGGTGGTTTGTGGGGCGGAGAAAACTATTAAAGTCATTAATTAACGAATTAAACATTCCCGTTGAAACAAGAATCCTGGATTTAGGTACGAGTACGGGTACAAATCTAAGGTTATTAAGAGATATGGGTTTTGTAAATTATATTGGACTTGATTCTAGTGATGAAGCCATACGTTGGTGCAAAGAAAAAGAATTAGGGAATGTGCAGAAAGGTGATATCTGTAGTTTACCGTTTAAAAATAATGAGTTTAGCTTGGTATTAGCTACTGATGTTATAGAACATGTAAAGGATGATTTATTGGCACTTAGCGAAATTAATAGAGTACTTAATAAAAATGGAATAGTAATTATTACAGTTCCTGCATTTCAGATTTTATGGGGAAGACAAGATGAAGTGGCGCACCATAAGAGAAGATATCTAATAAATGATCTTAAACAAAAATTAATACAAACTGGATTTATTAATAGCGAGACATTTTATTTTAATTATTTGATGTTTTTGCCTATTTGGTTAGTAAGGACCTTTATTAGACTACTGCACGTGAATTTAGTAAGCGAGAATCAACTTAATACAACTTTATTTAATTATATGTTGACCCACGTGTTTTTGGTCGACGTATGGTCCGCGCGTAAATTAAAGCCTCCATTTGGAGTGTCAATTTGTGCGGTAGTGCGGCCTGATAAACCTGAGAAATAAAATATGAAACTAGAGAGGCAGGTAATTGAAGACTTTGGTAGACAATGGACTAAATATACCACGAATGAAGGTTATTATGGCTCTTTAGAATTATTTAAGGACATTATTTCCCCATTAATCTCGATAGAAGAAATTAAAAACACCGATGTTGCTGAGATTGGTAGTGGTACTGGTCGTATAGTAAAAATGCTTTTAGATGCAGGTGTTAATCATGTTACAGCTATTGAACCTTCAGATGCGTTTTCTGTCATGGAAAAAAATCTGTCTAATTTTGGGCCTAACGTAATCGAACGCGTTTCAATCATCAAGTGCACTGGAGATGAAATACCAAAAAACATTAAAGTAGATTACATTTTTTCTATTGGTGTCCTGCATCACATTCCTAACCCGAGACCTGTTATGAAGGCAGCATATAATGCTTTGAAGCCTGGTGGTAAAATTATTATCTGGCTATATGGGAAGGAAGGTAATGAGCTTTATTTACTTATGGTCGACACAATTAGATGTCTATCTAAATATCTGCCCCATGTAATACTTTCAGTAGTTGTCTGGTTATTATATTGGCCTTTAGCCATTTATATACATATAAGCAAAGTAATGCCAGTTCCTATGCGCAAATATATGGTAGACGTAATAGGAAAGATGTCCCCAGTGAAAAGAAGGTTGGTTATTTATGATCAATTAAATCCCATATACGCAAAGTATTATACGCATGATGAAGCACTTAAATTATTATCCGATGCCAATTTCACTAATATTAAAATACATCATCGACACGGCTATAGCTGGACTGTAACGGGAAATAAGTCAGTATAATGTTTTTAATGGGTGTTAAATATATATGAGAGATTACAAATGAAATTAGTCTTAATGTTCATTGGCTTCATCTGTCTTTCCGTAATTGGCATGCTATTGTTGAAAATTGGCGCTATGAAAGCACTGGATGTTACTCCATGGTGGCACTTTCAAAACTGGAGATTGGTGCTGGGATTAATATATTTGGCATTTGCCGCTTTTATATATATTCTTATTCTACAGATTTTACCTCTTAATGTTGCACAATCATTTGCCGCGATTCAATTTATCGCAGTTATATTAGCCTCTTCATATTTGTTGTCAGAAAAGATAAGCACAACCCAGTGGACTGGAATTGTATTTATCACTTTAGGGATCGCTATAGTTAGTTGGTCAAAAGGGTACTGATTTAAAAATAAGCCATATTATCTAATTCCCTAGTATAAAAAACAAGAACGCATGTCTTTTAGAGTAAGACATAAATATGAGTCTAATCTCCATTTTAGGTTCATATATAGAAATATTGAATCAATATCCATCATACCTTCTGAAAGTTAATAGAGATTATTAATACTAGTAGATAAAATCTATGCAGACATTATCAAGTTCAACTTTTATTCCTTATTTTTCTGTTGTAGCTGTTTCACGAAATGATGACCATGGTGGGGATCCGCTAATCCGGACCCAGATATTCATTACCACTTTGGCGAGACAATGTGAAAAATATAAATTGCCTGTGGAGTTGATCATTGTTGACTGGAATCCTGTCCCGGATCGACCAGGACTTGCCGCGGTATTAAATATTCCCTCAGATATTACGTTTTTACACGCAAGAGTAGTGACTGTTCCAACGACCCTGCATCAACGAATCAAATATTCAGAAAAACTACCCTTGTTCCAGATGATTGCCAAGAATGTAGGTATTCGTCGGGCCAAGGGAGAATTTATCCTGGCTACCAATATTGATATTATTTTTTCAGACGAACTGATGCAATTTATTGCCCAACGGAAATTAGATCCGTTGAAACAATACCGGGTAGATCGTTATGATATCCATAGTGGTTTGTCTAAAGATCTTTCCCTTGATGAAACATTAGCCTATGCGTGGGCTAATCCAATTCGTACCAATCGTCGTTATCAACCCAGGGAACTGATTAATCATCTATATGGAGATGAGTTATTCAGACGCATATGCGAACCGGATTCGGCTTTTTGTGAGTGGAATGATGGTGTTAAGGTCATTTCAGATTGTGGTACCTGGCAGATTCATCCTGATCGATCAGTAGATATGGGGTATTTGCATACGAATGCCTGCGGAGACTTTACTTTAATTTCGCGGCAAGGTTGGGATGCTATCCGCGGTTATCCGGAATTTTCTGCATATTCTTTTAATATAGACAGTATGGGGATGATTGCTGCCCATTATGCCGGATACACAGAAGTGGCTTTGTTGCCACCATGTGTATGTTTTCATATAGAACATAGTGTTGGTTCAGGTTGGACGCCAGAGGGTGAAGGTAAATTATTCAGCCGGTTACGCCAAGCTGAGATATTAAATCCAGAATGGCCTGTATTAAGACCATTAGTCAATGAAATGCGGGAGAAAGGACAAGCATTGGAGTTCAACCATGCAGCTTGGGGAATGATTGAGTTTGAATTACCTGAGCAGATGTTGGGACAGAATGATCCAATACCAGCAGATAAAATTGATTTGTTGGCGAAGCAGGCAGAAGTTCGCGAAGTTGCTGCCATACAACCATCCTATGACCTGGACAGGTTGACCTTAATGCATGAAAGACGCGTATTAGCGAAAATCGGAATGAATATTGGAACCAAGCTGG
>JBCKWF010000034.1:0-16179 GCA_038922895.1 Gammaproteobacteria bacterium | reverse complement strand
TTCCTGAATTGATCAATCTCTATCTGTTGTCCGGTTTCTATATTCAGACTCCTGGCATGCAGATAGTGGGCGGGCATCAGCCTGTGCATTACTGTAGCTACGGGGACGACCAGGATACCTGTGTGCAGGCCGGCCAACCGGGTCAGTGTGGCAAGCCGTTCGGAGATGATGTCCTGATAGGGTGAAAAGATATCGTAAGGCAATGTTTCCCAGTCAGGAAAGGACAACAGTGGGATCCCGGCGTCTGAATCACTGTAGAACTTCAGCTCCTCAAGCAGATTTTCAGTACTTTTGATATCGGCAGTCAATACAACCAGCGGTGTAGTAGCAGATTTTGCCGCGCTGTAAATCGCCAGGCCCCTGGCACTGCCATAGAGGCGGCCCCAGTGACAGACCTCGCCTGGCTGCGCAGGTAATATCGGGTTCAGAGGGCTTAAGTATTCTGACATATCAGTCGCTGGTAAACATAGATTTTATATTCTGAGGAAATAAATATTGATAAACATACGGATGAAAGTTCAGGGTTATTTTCCGGGCAAAGAGTAGTAAACCACTAGCGACAAGCAACCAGCGACTAGCGACTTTTTAATGCCTCCTCCACTTCTTTCTCAATCTCTAGCAACGCCTGCAATGGATCCAGCGCTTGCGTAATCGGCCGTCCAATGACGAGATAGTCACTCCCGGATTTTATCGCATCGCCCGGCGTGACTATCCTGACCTGGTCATTCGATTCAGAACCCGACGGGCGGATACCGGGAGTCACCAGACAAAATGGCCGCTTAAACTGTTGACGTAACAACCCGGCCTCCCGGGCAGAACAGACTACGCCATCTGCACCGGAATCCGCACTGATACGTGCAAGTCTGAGTACTTGCTGTTCTACGGTAGCATTCACACCTGTCTCGAACAAATCGCTATCTGCAAAACTGGTGAGCACAGTAACCGTAATCAATAACGGTTTATGCGCAGATTTATCGATTGCCTCACGTGCGGCAGCGATCATTTTACGGCCACCTGAGGCATGGATATTCACCATCCAGACACCCAGGCTTGCTGCTGCCTTGCATGCAGCTGCTACCGTGTTTGGAATATCGTGGAACTTCAGATCCAGAAATACTGAAAAACCTGAGCTGACCAGTTTTTCCACCACGCCCGGACCACTGCGGGTAAACAGCTCTTTGCCTACCTTTAGTCTGCACTGTTCAGGATCAAGCCTGCCTGCCAGGCCAAGTGCCTGCGTCATATCAGGGTAATCGAGTGACACTATCACCCTGGAGTTATTCACCCTGCACTCCATGAATGGGTTTGACTGAATTCCAGGTTTTACATCCAGGACATTGCCAATGCAGTTTTTTTGCCTCAAATCCGCAGATTCGGCATTTATACACAGAGCTTTCATCAAGCAAACGGGTAGTCAATTCCTTTATCGTTGCCAGATTTTTGTGTAGTTCCCCTTCCGTTCTGATAATGACATATTTTACCAGATGATCTACTCCGCGTACGCTGGGGCGTTTATGCAGCTCTTCCGAGAGAAACCGGATAGCAGCAGCATCGCCTTCGGTTTCTGCTATCACGTCCGTCAGATATAACAGCGGAGTAATTCCACCATAGTTTTCAACAATTTCAGCAAGGTAGTCCCTGAATTTGTCCTGCTTGTTCAAGGCTTGATAACAGTAACGCACCGATATGATAGCTTCTGGCAAATAATCAGGGTCCTGTTTTTCAATCCTTCTGTATGCCTGGATTGCAGCCTGGTAATCGGCCGCGTTCATAGCCATGCCTGCTTCCATCAGGCTTGCGCGAACACACACGGGGTCTAAATTAAGGGCCCGTTTGATATGGTTTCTGGCATCCTTCTCATTATTATTTGCCAGTTCCATACCGGCCAGTTCACAATAAAACTGTGCCGTTACCGGATGCAGGTTTTTTGCTGATATGGTTTCGAGCTTTTTGACTGTAGCGATTGCCTTGTCCCAGTCACGTTCTTGCTGATAAATATCCAGTAAGTGGGTGTATGCCTGGGTTGCAAAATTATCTGCTGCCACCAGTTCTGAAAACAGGCCTTCAGCACGGTCAAGTATACCCAGTTTCATATAATCAAGGCCCAACTCAAGCAATGCCTGGGACCGGTATTCACTGTCCAGGGTAGGCCTTGCAATCAGGTTCTGGTGGATCCTGATTGCCCGGTCAACCTCTCCCCTGCGCCTGAACAAACTTCCCAATGCCAGATGAGTTTCGACCGTTTCACTGTCGACCTCGAGCATTTTTACAAAGATTTCTATCGCCTTGTCAGGCTGTTCGTTTAATACGTAATTCAGTCCTTTGAAATATTCCGGGGGTAACTGTCGCTTTTTCGCGCCATGTCCTGCTGAACTTGCGGCCAACCAGCCAGACAGAGCGGCAACAGGTAACAAAAGTATCAGTAATATTATCCACTCTGTATTCATTGCGGGTTAATTCCTGGTCGGAATTATCCTCAGGTTATCGAGTTCCTTTTCAATGATACGGATGCGTGCAGTCAGCGCCCTGTTTTCATTTTTTTGACGTAACCATGCAGGTAGACAGGCAACAATCCCGAGTGCTGTCCCGGTAATCAGGGCGCTGATCAGAAAAAGGGAGAACGCCAGATCAATACTGCCAAGATAATAATCAAACGATACAGCCTGCTCATTACGCATATGTATGGCAAGACCGGAAAGAATGATCAGTAAGATGAAGATGAATCTGAGTATGCGTAACATAGAAACCTCGGAATCTCGCAAGTTTAGCCGAATCCAGCCTGCCAATAGTAATGTAAAACCTTCCCTGGATTATAAGGGAAGGTAGAAGACTTATTTCTGGAAATTTCCGGAAGACTACCGGAATTCAATCTTCGTCTTTTGCCAGGGTAATCGGAATATCCCGGGTCTGGTCTATCCGATCCCGTAACTGTTTACCGGGTTTGAAGTGGGGTACATATTTTGCGGGTAACGAGACCGGGTCCCCTGATTTTGGATTACGTCCTACTCTCGGGGGGCGATAATGCAGGGAAAAACTGCCAAATCCCCGGATCTCGATGCGTTCACCATTAGACAGTGCATCCGCCATATGCTCCAGTATGGTCTTGACGGCCAACTCAACATCCTTGTATGCCAGTTGCAATTGTCGCTTTGCCAATGATTCAATCAGTTCTGATTTGGTCATAAGTTTAATTAATCACAATTTAGTCAAGTACAGGGGATTGCTGCTAATTATTATTATCCAGATGTTCCTTTAACAAATCACCCAGTTTGGCGCCACTCGATGAGTCCGGTGCATACTCCCTGACTGCGGCACTTTCTTCATCTGACTCCTTCGCCCGGACGGAAACTGCGATTGTACGTTTTTTTCTGTCCACTGCGGTAATCTTCACTTCCAGTTCTTCACCTTCCTTGACCAGCATTCTGGCATCTTCAACCTTTTTGTCAATTGACAGTTCGCTTACTTTCATCTGTCCTTCAACACCTTCAGCCAGTAATACCGTGACATTTTTGGCCTCAACACTCTGTACTGTCGATTTTACTATACTACCCTTCGGATGTTCAGCTACAAAGCTTGAGAACGGGTCCTTCTCCAGTTGCTTGATGCCCAGTGAAATCCTTTCACGCTCCGCATCGACACCCAGTACCGTGGTCTCGATTTCATCGCCTTTCTGGAACTTGCGAGTCGCATCTTCGCTTTCGTCGGACCAGGAGACATCGGATAAATGTACCAGACCATCTATGCCACCTTCCAGACCGATAAAGATACCAAAGTCGGTAATTGACTTGATGGTACCGACAACCTTGTCACCCTTGTTGTAGGTTGCTGCGAACTGTTCCCATGGATTGGGCTGACATTGTTTCATGCCCAGCGAAATCCTTCTTCTTTCCTGATCGATATCCAGAATGACGATATCGACCTCATCACCTATATGGACAATCTTGGACGGGTGGACGTTCTTGTTGGTCCAGTCCATTTCAGATACATGGACCAGCCCTTCCACACCTTCTTCCAGTTCGACAAAACAGCCATAGTCGGCAATATTCGTCACCTTGCCACGCAAACGGCTTCCTTCAGGCAGGCGCCTGGTCAGGTCGGTCCACGGATCTTCGCCCATCTGCTTCAGACCGAGTGAAACGCGGTTGCGCTCACGATCAAACTTGAGTACTTTCACATCAATTTCAGCACCAATGCTGACTATCTCGCCCGGATCTTTTACCCGTTTCCATGCCATATCGGTGATATGTAGCAGGCCGTCAATTCCGCCGAGATCGAGGAACGCACCGTAATCGGTCAGGTTCTTCACGACACCCTTGACGATGGCACCTTCCGTAATCTTCTCCAGCATCGCATCACGCTCAGCCGAGCTTTCACTTTCAACGACCGCACGACGGGACACGACCACATTGTTCCGTTTCTGATCAATCTTGATTACCTTGAACTCAAGTGGTTTGCCTTCAAGATACGAGGTATCACGCACTGGCCGTATATCCACCAGTGAACCAGGCAGGAAAGCCCTGACCTTGTCTATGTCAACGGTAAACCCACCCTTGACTCTCTCTGTGATAATACCGATAACTGTTTCGCCAGTCAGATGGGCCTTCTCAAGGAATACCCATGCCAGAAGTCGTTTTGCCTTTTCCCGGGACAGTCTGGTTTCACCATAACCGTCCTCAACTGCATCCAGAGCCACATCAACCTTGTCACCAATACCGACTTCCAGCTCACCCCGCTCGTTGTAAAACTGCTCGATGGGAATATAGGCCTCGGATTTCAGACCTGCATTGACAACAACACTGTCTGAATTTATATCAATTACAGTACCGTTAACGATACTGCCGGGATGCATCTTGAAGTTTAACTGACTCTGTTCAAATAATTCTGCGAAACTTTCACTCATGATAATATCAATTTCCTGGTCTGGTTGCCTGCTCTGGTTTACATACCAGAAAAAACAATCCGACCTGTTCTAGTTTATCGGTAGCTGGTTCGCTGCTTCAGGAAAAGTCTTGCGAACCAGATCCAGAACCTGCTGACCAACCGTTTCTACATTTACTGCTGTCGTATCAATTACAATTGCCCCGGGAGCTGGCATTAATGGAGAGGCAGCTCGCTGGGCATCCCTCTCGTCCCGTTCAGCTATCCCGGCCGAAAGGCGGGCAAGGTTAACACTAAACCCTTGTTCTTTCAACTGCTTATAGCGCCTTTTTGCACGCTCATCCGCACTGGCGGTCAGGAAGATTTTCAATGCCGCCTCCGGAAACACGACCGTACCCATATCACGGCCGTCTGCAATCAGCCCTGGGTTGCGCTTGAATGAGCGTTGACGGGACAATAATCCAGCCCTGACAGCTTGATATACTGCAATTTTTGATGCTGCATTGCCGCAATCTTCAGTGCGGATCTCGGCGGTAACCTCCACATTGCCAAGATATATCGCCACGCCTGAACCCTTCTGTCCCGGTTTGAAGTTGATATCCAGGTTTTCTGCCAGGTTGCGGAGGGCCGGGCTGTTTTCCAGTCCGATCCCGGAGTTTATCGCTGCAAACGCGAGCGTACGATACAACGCACCACTATCAAGAAAATGCCAACGTAATGTTGAGGCCAGATGGATACAGATTGTCCCCTTACCGGTGCCGCTCGGTCCATCTACAGTAATAACCGGGATATCAGACATCTGTCTGTTCAATGGCAATATTCAAACCGACAGAATTTGCCATAGGCACAAATCCCGGGAACGATGTATTCACATTGATACAATCATTAATCCTGACAGGGGTCGTCGCCCCGATTGCCGACACAGCGAAGGCCATCGCGATTCGGTGATCGCCAAAGCTTTCTATCGTACCACCGTGCAGGCTGCCACCGGTTACGATCATACCGTCAGGTCTGGTCACCGCCTTGATACCTAGACGGGCCAATCCGTCTGCCATTGCCTCGATGCGATCACTTTCTTTTACCCTGAGTTCAGCGGCATCCCGCAATACGGTATCACCCTTCGCGTAGGCGGCCGCAATCAGGATCGCCGGGATCTCATCAATGGCGATGGGTACCAGATGCGAAGGAATTTCAATTCCAACCAGAGGCCGGTATGTCACATGTATATTTGCAACCGGTTCAATTCTGTCTTTGCCGATCGTTTCTACCCGGATATCAGCGCCCATCAGACGCAATATTTCGATAACTGCATGACGGGTCGGATTCATGCCGATATTTTCAAGCACAATTTCAGAACCAGGACAAATACTGGCAGCAACCAGAAAGAACGCTGCTGAGGAAATATCGCCCGGAACCTGCACCTCTGTTCCTTGCAACCGGCCAGGCTGCAGTGTGACCGTGTTACCCGTCCTGGTAATTTTGCCGCCGAAGCCTGGCAACATCCTTTCAGTATGGTCCCTGGTCACGGCCGGTTCAATTATCGTGGTACGCCCTTCCGCATACAAACCTGCCAGTAACAGGCAGGATTTCAGCTGCGCACTGGCAACGGGCGTCGCGTAGGTAATGCCGGACAACTTGCGCCCGCCTCTGATCTGCATCGGTAACGTACCCGTTTCACTACACTCCACGGCCGCCCCCATTTCCTGCAACGGGACCACAACCCTGCGCATCGGCCGCTGCATCAGCGACTCATCGCCGATCAGTTCGGAGTTGAACTGCTGGCCTGCGAGCACGCCTGACAATAATCTGACCGACGTACCTGAGTTACCAAAGTATAACGGACGTGACGGTGCCTGCAGACCACGCAGACCGACGCCATGTACTGTCAGCTCATCAGCGGATCTGTCGATGCGTACACCCATTTCCCTGAATACATCAGCAGTTGCTATCGTATCTGCGCTGTCGAGAAATCCTGTAACATGGGTCTCGCCCTCGGCAATAGCACCAAAAATTATCGCCCGATGCGAGACAGACTTGTCGCCAGGTACTCTGATGCGGCCTTTTAACGAGGGCACAGGAAAGGACAGGTAATCAGTACGCTTTTGCGATTGCATGAGCCTAGGCAAGTCCCGGGATTCTATTCAGGTTTATTCCTGGCAAGCAGGGATTCTCGTTCCGTCAGCAATGTGTCTCTGGTCTGTTTTACTCTGGCAAAAACACTCCGCAAACTGTCCTTATCATTGCTGCGTATCAATGCGGTGATTTCCTCCAGGCGGGTTTCGAACTGTTTTATCACTTGCAACAAATTTTCCCGGTTTGAAATACAGATATCACTCCACATTTCGGGGCTACTCGATGCAATCCGGGTAAAGTCCCTGAAGCCACCGGCTGAAAACCGGAATATTTCATCGTGTTCGTCCATGCTGGCCAGGCAATCCACCAGCGCATAGGCGAGGATGTGAGGCAAGTGGCTGGTCGCTGCAAGTACCTGATCATGATGATCGACTGACAGCGATACGACAGTTGCCCCGCAAGCTTCCCACATGCGGGTAACCAGTCTGACAGCCTCAGGAGAGTTTTCCTCAAGCGGTGTCAGTATAACCATATGTTCAGCAAATAAATCTGCAAAGGAAGCTTCTACCCCGCTTTGTTCGGTCCCGGCGATCGGATGTCCCGGCACAAACTGCTGCAGTTTGTTGTCCAGGGCAGAACGCGCAGCACGAACAACGCTGCCCTTGGCACTACCTACATCCGTGATTATGGTATGTGGCTGCAGCGCGGCGGCCATGCTGCTCAATAGTGGTTCTATCGTGGTCAACGGCGTCGCCAGTACCACGACATCGGCATTTGCTATGACTGTTTCTATATCATGCGAATACTCGTCTATGACCCCAAGCTCAACTGCCTTTTTCAGGTTCGCTTCGTCACGCCCATAGCCAGAGATATGTTTGCATGCCCCGGCACGCCTTAATGCACGCGCAAGCGAACCGCCGATCAGGCCGACTCCAATGATTGACAGTTTGTTAATCAACATGATACGTATCACTCAGCTCAGGTTAGAACCTGTCTCAAAATCCAGCGAGCGCAGGCGGCCTGGATTACTCCGGGCAATCCATCTGCATTCCCACCATCCATGGCGGTCAGACAAGGCATAGAGTCTCGCATTATTGGTTCCAATTTTAACAGTTCATTTCCAGGTGCAGCGTGTTGAGACAGGTTTACAGTACTGCCTTTGGATAGGAGCCCAATATCTTGACCATGGAGGCCTGGGATTCCAGTCGAGCAATCGCCGCTGCGACATTGGCATTACGATGGTGTCCGTCCACGTCAACGAAAAAGACATATTCCCACAGACCTCTACGGGAAGGACGTGACTCAATACGGGTCATGTTGATGTTGTTATCTGCAAAGCAGGACAACATCCTTAACAGAGAGCCAGGTTCGCTCGGCATTGAGAATAACATTGATGTCTTGTCTTCGCCGGACGGCTGCGCATCTTTTTCTGCAATGATCAGAAACCGTGTCGAATTGTCTGGTTCATCTTCAATATTGCTTTCCAGCATGCGCAACTGATACAAGCTCGCAGCGGCCTCACCGGCGATGGCCGCTGCAGCCGGTTCCTCTGCCGCAATCCGGGCAGCCTCGGCATTGCTGCTCAACGGTATACGCTCAATCCCCGGCATGTGCGTGTCCAGCCAGTAACGACATTGTGCAAATGATTGTTGATGAGAATATATCTTGTTGATTTTAGCAATAGCATCTGCCTTGCTCATCAAATGCTGGTGTATTCGCAATTCGACTTCACCGCTGATCTTCAGACTGGAATTAATCAGCATGTCGAGTGTGTGATTGACTACACCTTCAATCGAATTTTCGATCGGCACGACACCGTATTGACATGCGCTGGACTGGACCTGGTGAAATACCTGGTCAATGCCGGCAAGGGCAACGGTCTGGACTGAATGGCCGAAATGCTTCAGTGCGGCAGTATGGGTGAAGGTTCCCTCCGGCCCCAGGAAGGCAACCTTCAGTTGCTGCTCCAGTGCGAGACAGGCGGACATCAGTTCACGAAACAATATCGCAATCGCCTCGTTTGACAAGGGCCCCTTGTTTTCACTAATGACTCGTTTTAATACCTGGGCTTCGCGCTCGGGCCGATAGAATACCGCGTCGGCACCATCGTTCTTTTTGATATTGGCAATTTCTGTGGCCAGTGAGGCCCTGCTACTGATCAGACTAATCAGCTGATTATCAATTTCATCTATCCGTTCACGGATCCGGGTCAGCTTATTGTCAGTTGTCATGACCGGAAATTGGCTTAAGACCGCTGCTGCGGTGGGTTTGGGTTAAGTAGGACCTCAACCATGGCGTTTGGCAAAGTCCAGCATGAAACTAACCAGCGCCTCAATACCATCCATCGTCATACCGTTATAAATGCTGGCACGCATCCCGCCCACACTGCGATGTCCTTTCAGTTCGATCAATCCGTTTTTCTTTGCTTCAGCAAGAAACGCGTCATTCACTGACTCTTCCTTCAGAATAAATGGCACATTCATACGCGAGCGGAATTTTTTGTCAATCGGATTACTATAGAATTCATTCGTGTCTATCACATCATATAGTCTGTCAGACCGTTGTTTCGCCCGCTTGTGCATCGCTGCCAGACCACCCTGCTTGCGGGTCCATTTATAAATCAGACCTGCCATATACCAGGTGAAGGTAGGCGGGGTATTAAACATTGATTGGTTGTCTGCATAGATCTTGAAATCGCACAGGAACGGGACCTGTGGCCCAGCCTTGCCTATCAGGTCTTCACGGATCACAACACAGGCCAGACCTGCAGGACCAAAATTCTTCTGGGCACTGGCAAACACGATACCGTATTTTGAGACATCAAACGGCCGCGAAAGAAAATTGGATGTCATATCGCAAACCAGCGGAATATTGCCAACATCCGGTATATCAGCAAACTCAACACCGGCTATCGTTTCATTATCAGTGTAATAGAGGTAGGCAGAATCGCTACTGAGCTTCCAGCTATTGCGTTCAGGTATTGTATAGAATTTTTCTGGCTTCGATGTCCCGGCAAGATTGACCTTGCCCAGGCGCTTCGCTTCGCCAAAGGCCTTGTCCGACCAGTTACCGGTCAACAGGTAATCGCCTGTACCACCCTGTGCCAGCAAATTAAGCGGCACCATACTCATCAATGCCGTTGCGCCACCCTGTACATACAGTATCTTGTAATTTGCCGGGATTGCCAGCAACTCGCGCAGATCTTTTTCTGCCTCTTCTGCAATAGACAGAAACGGCTTGCTGCGATGGCTCATTTCAATAACTGAAATACCTGTACCATTCCAGTCAAGTAATTCAGCCTGGGCCTGCTGCATCGCCTCTGCGGGCAACATTGCCGGACCCGCACCAAAGTTATAAATTTTTGTGCCCATTAAACCTGTTCATCCTCTTTGCTTTGCGATTCATCACCCAATCCCTTGTCTTCGTCTTCAACTATACGTTCAAGGCTTGCGAGCTTTTCAGCCTCATTCAGGTTCACCAGCCTTACTCCCTTCGTATTTCTGCCCATGACAGAAACCTGGCTGACCGGTGTACGTATCAGCGTACCCTGATTACTGATCAGCATTATTTCATCTTCCTCACGGACCAGCGTCGCACCGACGACCTTGCCATTACGTTCATCGGTCTGGATAGAGATAACGCCTTTACCACCTCTGGCCTGGGTGAACGGGTAGTCATCTATGACTGTCCGTTTGCCATAACCGTTTTCAGTTCCGGTCAATACTGTTGTGCCAGGTTCAACGATAATCAGTGAGATCAGTTTTTGATCCTTGCCGAGCCGTATGCCCCTGACCCCTTTCGCGGTCCGGCCCATAACCCGGACATTGGATTCTTTATATCTGACAACCTTGCCGGCATCACTGAATAGCATTACGTCCTGATCACCATCGGTCAGTTTTACATCTACCAGTTGATTGCCTTCTACCAGGTTGATAGCAATAATTCCGCTCTGTCTCTGGCGGGAAAACTCTTTCAGTGCGGTCTTTTTCACGGTCCCGTCGGCGGTTGCCATAAATACAAACTTGCCCTCAGTGAATTCACGTATTGGCAATACTGCATTGATACGTTCACCTTCTATCAGGGGCAACAGGTTAACAATCGGTTTGCCTCTGGAAGCACGGCTGGCCTGTGGCAACTCATACACCTTCATCCAGTACAAACGGCCACGGCTGGAAAAACACAGCAGTGTGTCATGCGTACTGGCAATGAACAGTTTTTCGATAAAGTCCTCTTCCCTGACGTCTGTAGCCGACTTGCCCTTACCGCCACGGCGCTGGGAACGATAGGTATCCAGTTGTTGTGATTTCGCATACCCGGCATGCGACATAGTGACAACGACATCCTCTTCCGTGATCAAATCTTCCATGCTCAGATTCTGGTGGTCTTCAATGATTTCTGTACGACGCTCATCACCGTAGGTTTCTTTTAGGCCTTGCAGTTCATTGCGGATTTCATCCATCAAACGGTCCGGTCGTGAAAGTATATCCAGCAGATCGGTAATCGCTGTCAGTAATTCCTCATATTCGCTGATGATCTTGTCCTGTTCCAGACCAGTCAGCTTTTGCAGGCGCAGATCCAGAATCGCCTGCGCCTGGATTTCCGAGAGGCGATAACCACCCTGCTGCAGTCCGAATTCGATTGCCAGCGCATCCGGCCTGGACACATCTGCACCGGCGCGGTTCAGCATATCAACTACGACCCCGGGCGCCCAAAAGGGCTTTAACAGACCCTGTTTCGCATCTGCCGGAGTTGGTGATTTCTTTATCAGCGCGATGATCAGATCAATATTGGCCAGCGCAATTGCCAGACCTTCCAGCACATGTGCCCGGCTTCTGGCCTTGCGCAAATCAAACAGGGTCCGTAACGTGACCATTTCCCGGCGGTGCTTGAGAAAGGCCAGCAGGATATCTTTCAGGTTCATCAACTTGGGTTGACCATCGTCAAGCGCAACCATATTGATGCCGAACACATTCTGCATCTGGGTCTGCTGATACAGATTGTTCATGATGACTTCGGGGACCTCGTTTTTGCGCAACTCGACCACCATACGCATACCGTCCTTGTCCGACTCATCACGCAGTTCGCGGATGCCTGTCAGTTTCTTGTCCTTGACCAGTTCTGCAATTTTTTCCAGCAACCTGGCCTTGTTTACCTGGTAGGGCAACTCGGTAACGATGATGGAATGTCCGCCGGTGCTCTCATCCGTTTCAATATGACTTCTGGCACGCATGTAGATCCGACCACGCCCGGTCGTGTATGCCTCATAGATACCCTGCGAACCGTTAATGATGGCGGCGGTCGGAAAATCAGGACCGGGAACATACTGCATGATCTGGCCGATATTCAGATCAGCATTATCAATCAGCGCGAGACAGGCACGGATGATTTCATTCAGATTATGTGGCGGGATATTGGTCGCCATACCAACGGCAATCCCACTGGATCCATTAATCAGAAGATTCGGCAAGCGGGTAGGCAGTACCGCCGGCTCTTTTTCCGATCCATCATAGTTATCAAGGAACTTGACGGTTTCCTTGTCTATGTCCAGCAGAAGTTCATGTGCGATACGTGACATGCGGACTTCGGTATAACGCATTGCCGCAGGAGAGTCCCCGTCGACTGACCCGAAATTGCCTTGTCCATCAACCAGCACATAACGCAGCGAGAATGTCTGCGCCATACGCACCATCGTATCGTAAACAGCTGAATCGCCATGCGGGTGATATTTACCGATGACATCACCGACGACACGTGCTGACTTCTTGTAGGGCTTGTTATAATCATTGCCCATCTCATGCATTGCAAACAGGACACGGCGATGGACCGGTTTTAACCCATCACGCACATCAGGTAATGCTCGGCCAACGATAACGCTCATGGCGTAATCCATATAGGATTGACGCATCTCGTCTTCTATGTTGACAGGGGTAATCGAATGGGCGAATTCTGATTCAGACATGCATTAATTTGGCCATTAAAAAAGCTGGGTTTCCTTATGCTGGTAATGTAGACAAACGACACTTGTATAAGGTCTGGAATATTATCATAGGCCAGTCTGTAACAACACAAAAGTTTTAGAATTTAACCCGGGTTATGCACAACAAAAAAGGGTTGACTTTTGGGTAATTTTTCAACGCAAAAGTTGCGTGATTTTTTCCCGGTTTGGCGCCTCGATCGCGCCCCGCTCGGTGACGAGTACGGTGACGAGTCCGGCCGGTGTGACATCAAACACCGGGTTATAGGCAGCTACACCTTCAGGGGCAATCCTGACACCGGAAAAATCCAGCAGTTCATCTGGCTTACGCTGTTCAATCTCGATATGTTCACCGCTTGCAGTCGCAGGATCGATTGTGGCAACCGGTGCGACAACCATAAATCCTATGCCGTGGTGCCTTGCATTTACTGCATGCGCATAGGTGCCAATCTTGTTGGCGACATCACCGTTTGCGGCGATGCGGTCCGCCCCGACGACAACCCAGTCTATTCTGCCGGCCTGCATCAACCATGCACAGGCACTGTCTACCACCAGTGTGACTGGTATCCCGTCCTGTATAAGTTCCCAGGCGGTCAATCGGCTGCCCTGTAGCCAGGGCCGCGTTTCCGCTGCATAAACCATCTGTAGCTGTTTGTTAGAATACGCTGTGCGGATCACACCCAGCGCCGTTCCAAAACCGCCGGTAGCCAGTGACCCGGTATTACAATGGGTGAGTACAGCCCCGCAGTTCTGCAGATAACTTGCCCCGATCCTGCCCATGCGGCGGTTACCCTCAATATCTTCACGCAGGATAAGGTGCGCTTCTTCCAGTAATTCAGCGACGGGGTCAGACCCGCAGCGGTCGATTACTCGCCGCATACGCCCCAGGGCCCAGTGCAGATTGACCGCCGTCGGTCTTGATTTGAGCAACAGGGGTAATTTTTCAATCAATACCTGTCTCCAGTCTCCCGGATAGTCGCGACAGGCGTTGATCGCGGCAAGTACTACAGCGTAGGCTGCGGCGATGCCGATTGCCGGTGCACCCCTTACTACCATATCACTGATCGCAATGGCTACTGCCTCGGCACTGTCCAGCGTCAGGTACTCAAATCGAGTGGGCAGTTGTCGCTGATCCAGTAACCTCAGCTGGTTATGGTCCCACTGGACCGCGCGTACACTGTCAACGGCAGAGGAATTGTCCGGTAAAATCATAAATAGTAGTTGTCCTTAAGTGATTCAGTTATTCTTTTGACGAAGACCACAGGTATCCGCTGTTGAAAATATAAAGGGGAAGCGCGTGAATGTCGATTCATTGATTTTTGCAAAATGGATAATTCCGGTCGAACCGGATGATCAGATCCATGAAAACCATGCGTTAGTCATCCACGCTGGTAAAATCCACGATTTGCTGCCGGCCGAAATGGCGAAGGCCAGATACACCGCGTCAGCCACATACCATCTGCCCGGCCACGCGCTCATCCCCGGGCTGATTAATACACATACGCATGCGGCCATGTCGTTGTTCAAGGGACTTGCCGATGACCTGTCACTGATGGACTGGTTGACCAACCATATCTGGCCTGCTGAGGCAAAATGGGTCGATCCTGCCTTTGTAGAAGATGGCACCCGGCTGGCCATCGCAGAGATGATCCGTGGCGGTACTACCTGTTTTAATGATATGTACTTTTTCCCGGATCGGACCGCTGAAGTGGCCATAGAGGCAGGTATCCGCGCTTGTATAGGCCTTATCGTAATTGATTTTCCGACTGCCTGGGCAAAAGACACGCAGGAATATTTTACCAAAGGCCGATGGGTACACGATCAGTTCAGGCATAACCCGCTTATCCGCACTGCCTACGCTCCGCATGCGCCCTATACAGTCTCTGACCTACCGCTGAAAAAGATTGTCGTCCTTGCGGAAGAACTGGATATCCCGATACACATGCATGTGCATGAAAATGCCTATGAGGTTGCCCAGGCCATGGAGCAATCCGGGAAAACACCGCTGCAACGCCTGCATGATCTGGGCCTACTCAGCCAGCGCCTGCTCGCTGTCCATATGACCCAACTGAATGAAGAAGCGATTGAACTGGTGGCCCGCTACAAGGTAAATGTTATCCATTGTCCCGAGTCCAACCTGAAACTGGCCAGCGGATTCTGCCCGGTACATGCACTGCAACAAGCGGGAGTCAATGTTGCGCTCGGTACAGACGGTTCCGCCAGTAATAACGATCTCGACATGATCGGGGAAATGCGTACAGCTGCCATGCTTGGCAAAGGTGTAGCTGGTGACAGTCGTGCCGTACCAGCGATGACAGCACTGAAAATGGCGACCATCAATGCAGCCAGGGCGCTCGACCTTGAAGATATAACTGGTTCGTTGACACCAGGCAAAGCGGCCGATGTTGTCGCAATCGATATGGATCGGGCCGAGACCCTGCCTGTGTATGATCCGGTCTCGCAAATCGTCTATGCCGCGGGCCGGGATCAGGTCACGGATGTATGGGTCGCAGGCAAACAGTTATTGAAAGACCGTGAATTATTGACGCTTGATGTACAACAGATTAAACAAAAGGCCAACGACTGGAGAATAAAAATCGCCACGGGTAAATAATCACCGAACTGATCGACTGCAACAGCATATCCAGTTCTGTCACCAATCTGTTCCTGTTCTGCGAGTAAATAATCACCGAACTGATCGACTGTAGCAACATATCCAGTTCTGTCACCAATCTGTTCTGGTTCTGTAACAAATAATTAATCTGATTATGTTCTGATGCTGTCGCATTATTTGCATACCACATTCAGGAAGAAAATCCCGTATGCCTGTCAACATCCTGTTTTCCAGAACTGCCCTGATTATTTTCATGCTAGGTTACTTACCTGCTATCCGGCACACAAATGCCGCCCAACCCGAACCCTCACGAACCCTCATATCAAGACGGGATTTTTTATTTCGATCAAGGAGAACCCAAAAGTGTCGCGTTAACTGAGGGGGCCACACCCCTATCAATTATTGTTTATGTTTAAGTACCGTGTGCAAAACACGGTCGCTTTCAAAATAAACATAATAATCGGCATACTCCCAGTTACTGATAGGCGGATCTCCAGCCGGGTTGGCCTTCAGTAAAGGGTCGCCAAACCGGGACTCCACCGCAGCCTGCGTCATGCCACGTTCCGGCGTCTCAATACCTTGCAACCCAGGGGCCTGCCGGCCTACCGGGATAGACAATGTCTGCGCAAACGCGCACGTT
>JBCKWF010000033.1:0-16207 GCA_038922895.1 Gammaproteobacteria bacterium | reverse complement strand
TATATGACAAGAAACACCAAGAGTATCAGGACCAAATACAAACTCTTGAAATTGAAATGTCTGAACACAGCAAAGCAGATTTTGATTACCAAACTACTGTTGCCGCCGTGCTTTCTGTAGCACGCCGAGCAAGAGCTATCTTTGAAAATAGTTCTGATGTTGCAGGAAAAAGGGCATTTCTAAACTACCTACTTCAGAACCCGACTGTAAACGAAAAGAAGCTATGTTTTTCAATAGCTTCTCCGTTCAATCTGGTACTAGAATTAGCTGATAACCCTAACTGGCTCCCCGACCGGGACCCGGTCGGGAGCAAACTGGGTGAAATCATACTTGCCTCTTTGGAGAGAAGTGCACTATTTACGTCTGCAGCGCCTCCACTCAAAATTGTGCCACCGCTGTTTAACCGATACGAGGCGACGCAGACTTACGGTCCCCATATAGACGGGGCAATCCGTCCGGTAACCGGAACACCGTACCGGGTTCGTACCGATCTTTCCGCAACCCTGTTTCTCAGCGATCCTGCCGATTACGATGGTGGTGAATTGCTGATCCAGGACAACTTCGGTGAACGTAGTATCAAGTTCCCCGCCGGTGATATGGTCCTGTATCCCGGCACCAGTGTGCACCGGGTAGGGCCGGTTACGCGCGGAACACGGCTGGCATCATTCTTCTGGATCCAGAGTATGGTTCGCGATCTGACCCATCGGACTACGCTATTCCAGCTTGATAATGCCATTCAAGCGATCGCCCGGGATTTACCCGAGCACGCGGCACTGGTTGATCTGGCCGGGATCTATCACAACCTGTTACGCGACTGGGCAGATACCTGATTCATCTGTAGTCTCGGGGAGTATTGATTGCGATAGTCAATCAAGTATCCTCGGTATTCATCGCTGCACCACGGCAGCAAATCTCACCTTTCCAGGACCGGAACCTAATTCTGCGGCCCTGTAAATTAAATCGTGTAAGTGCCCATCAACAAATTATATGGTCCTCCCCCTCGCCGGTTCAGTACGATCCAGACACAATATTTTTTTACGAGTAACACAATCAACGAGCAGGTTCAGAGTTCATGGGAATAGACTCCCAGGGTCGTGCCTGGTACGGTGGCTTTTTTAACCAGAAACTCGGGGTAGTGGATCCGGGAGACGATACCAGTGTCTCCGTGTCTACACAGTAATAAGTAGCCCTGCCAAAAGGACACAACGGCGTGAGAACATTGCCGCCCGGCATGCAGGAATTGCTACCGGGCCGGCATGCGGCGGGTGGTGGTTGATGGTCTTTGCACCGGTTGTATTTAGCAGGTAGCTGTGGTATCAATATGGGAGAACAAGTTAGAGATCTAAGCTTCGGAGAACAAGTTAAAGTAACAAGCCAAAAAAAGCCAAGTCTGGCAAAACATCATAAAGTTAGGGGGGCAAGTGATGGAAATAGAAAATGTGTTTGATAAGCAATACCTGGGGCGGATAGAAGATTTCACTGCTAACGGTTGGGTTTTAGCATTTCCCGGAAAACGTGAACTGTGGGGGATGGAAGTACGTAAACTGTTTTAATTAAAAACGCCTATACTTAATGCAACTATCATATCAATGATCTAAGGGAGGGTTACGATGAGCAGAGCGCTTTGTTTCGTAGCGGTGCTGGCGGCGATGCTGTCATGGGCCGTTGTGGCAGCCAACCAGTTGAGTCGTCCTGGTGAGGGTATATCCTTACAGGGCACAATCAGCTCCCAGGCAGAAGGACAGATGGAAGGGGTGCTGGTCAGCGCCAAGGAAGTCGGGGGCATAATCACTGTGACGGTGGTCAGTGATGCTGATGGACAGTACCGTTTCCCGGCGAATCGACTTGGTGCAGGCACATACAATCTCAGTATTCGGGCGGCTGGCTACGATTTAACCAGTCCATCAGAGGTCAAAATTGTGGCGAACAAAACCACACAAACGGACCTGAAGCTGACAGAGACCAAGAACCTGACATCACAACTGATGAATGCTGAATGGTTGCTGAGTGTGGAAAAATCAGGGGCGAGCAGTGAAAACATAGGGAAATTGAATTGTGTAGGTTGTCACTCATTGACCAAGGTGATGCTCAGCAAACATACTGCGGAGGATTGGCCCAAGGTTCTGCAACGAATGAAAACATACGGGGCTGGAGGACAAAAGCTCCCTTATGACCCTTCTCAACTACCCATTTCTCTCTCTATGGGCAGTAAACCTGTTGGCCCAGACAAGGAGTTTTTGAAGTTTCTGGCTTCTATTAATCTGAGTTCAGGAGACAAGCATAGCTATGAGTTACTGACCCTGCCACGACCGACAGGGCGTGCGACGAAGGTTATAATTACCGAGTACGATCTGCCGAACAAACGTTTTGAGCCGCACGAGCTACTGGTAGATCCGGATGGAATGGTTTGGACTACAGATTTTGTCGGACCTAATCTGATCAAGTTTGATCTGGCCAGCCGCCAGTTTACTGAATATCAGATGCCATTACTTAAACCGGATTTCCCCAAGGGCAATAATTGCCTTGAAATAGACAAGGCAGGGGACTTGTGGTGGGTAGGATTGAAGCAGGGCGGGGTGTATAAATTTAGCCCGAAGACCGAGAAATTTGACGCATGGAAATTGCCGACCGGCGATAGTGTTTACTCTCATAACGGTTGTTTGATTGTGTCACCGGATGGTACTGTCTGGAACAATGAACAGTCCATCCGTCAAGTCCAGAGACTGCATCCTGATACAGGGGAGTACACCCTGTATGACCCATTCCCCAAGGACATGACTGTCGTTCCAGCCAAGAACCCTCAGCCCCAGGGTGTTGGTTTTCTCGGTGGCCGTGGTCTTGGGGGAGACTATAGCGAGCTGGCAGCCAGCCACAGCATGTATGGTTCAGCAATCGACTCAAAGGGGATTTTCTATGTTGCTGACATCGGTGCCGGGTATATAGTCAAGATAATACCGGACACCAAAGCCGTGACCCTGTACCAGACACCGACCCCGAATTCGGCGCCGCGCAAGATACAAATGGACAGCCAGGATCGTTTGTGGATTGGTGAATACCGTGCCGGCAAGATCAGTATGTTTGATACCAGGACAACTGAGTGGAAAGAGTGGGACTTGAATACACCTTATCACGGAACTTATGATGCAGGTATCGACAAACATGGCAATGTCTGGTCAGGGGGTATGCATACAGATTACCTTACCAAGCTGGATCCCGGTACCGGAGAGGTGACAAACTATCTGCTCCCCAGTCTGAACCTGAATATCCGTAGCGTTGGCGGAATGGATAACCGGACGACCCCAGCGAGCATTTGGGTTGGCCAAAACCACGTTAACAAGATTGCCAGGGTCGAATTTCTGGATTGAGATAATCGCAATGGACCTGATCGCTGTCAGGTGATGGACAATGTATACCTGCCAGCGACAGCTGTTGCACCTTTTCATTTGTGGGAGGTAGAGAGTAAGTGGCCCAGTTGTGGGAGTAATCGCACATAAGCTTGATGTAATAATTGCGAGTATCACCTGGATGACGTTTAATTGGGAAATTCGGCGTAGTTGATCCGGGAGATAATCCGGGTGTATCAGTATCATTACAGCAATAAATATCCCAGCCAGAAGCAGAAAGGAGCAAAGCAAGATATGTAAGGAGTCTTGTTTTGTTCCTTACTAGTAGTACCAGTACAGCTAAGACACAATTAAGTTTTTTATTTTTGGCACATGCCAGGTTAAAAAAAGCTAGGTGTGAGGAGAGTTTTATGGGAGAAAAGACCAAGAATAATATGGATACTGCCATTCAGGAGAGTGTGGCGAGGTATCAACAGGGGGGGATCTCCCGGAGGGAGTTTATCCATTCACTGACGGCGTTGCTGGGGAGTTATACGGCGGCGCACTTGTTTCTGGAATCCAGTGGATTGGCGGCGACGCTGATATCGTCCAGTGAGGCGCAAACGGCCAACATCACGACGGAGACGGTGCATTATTCATCGGGAGACATTCAGGTTGAAGGGTATTTGGCCAAACCCCCGTTTTCAGGAAAATACCCGGCCGTTCTGGTCATTCATGAGAACCGAGGGCTGAACGAGCATATACGCGATGTGGCACGTCGCTTTGCGATGGAGGGTTTTTTGGCGCTAGCCCCGGATTTGCTATCGCGAGTGGGTGGGACGGGGAAGATGGGGAGCGTATCGGATGCGACAGCGGCAATCGGGATGTTGCCGATTTATGAGGTGTTCGAGGACTTAAAGATGGGTTTCAAATTTCTGCAAAGTCATGCAGAGGTGGATTCTCAAAAGATCAGTTCCGTAGGATTCTGCTGGGGCGGGTGGCGAAGCTTCATTTTAGCTACGGAAGTACCGGAGCTTCATCGTGCCGTTGTTTTTTACGGGTCAACGCCCGAAACCGGCTTTGAGAAGATTCAAGCCCCTGTATTGGCTCACTATGCCGAATGGGACTACAGTATTACTGGCAATCGACTCTGGACGGAAGAAAGGATGGGCGAGGCAGGGAAAAAATTTCAATATCATGTATATCCGGAGACAGATCATGCCTTCTTCAATGATACCGGACCTTACCATCATCCCTTGGCATCCCAGGTTGCATGGAAGCGGACGCTGGAGTTTTTGCGCACTTAGACAAACCTAGTAAACTGAACATAAAAAATTATATATATGAGAAATCAATTTATGACGATTGGCGAAAGTATAGCGCATCTGCGAGGTTGTGGTTCTTATAAGACATAGTCCAAAGAGAGACAAGCAGCTTATGTATAGGCAATTATCAACGTGGCGGATTTTGCTGCCTGGCAGGGGTACTCTTATCATTGTGGTTGGATTGTCTCTGGCAACGATGCAAACAGGAGCGGCTCAACAACTTTCCGAGAGTGAATTTTCCGGTAAAAAATTATTTGTGCAAAGGTGCTCGGTTTGTCATATGCCAGCCCCGATGGAGCTTCACAATCCGGAACCACTAACTTATGGGCCAAAACTGGAAGGGTTCGTCAGGGACGCAGGGACGGAAAGTGCGGCGCGAGCAATAATTCATGATGGAACAGCACGTATGCCGGGCTTTCGATACGGATTGTCGGAGGTCGAAATTGATAACATTGTTGCGTACATGAAGATATTTAAGATGAGTGACTTTATAAGACCGGGAGCTGACGTTGGGGGCGGACCAGACGTGGAAATAACACCATCACAATAGGGCCGAAACATTGGAGTCACTTTGAGATGAGTCTGGTGGATGTTGGATATATATCAAACAGGGCTTTAAGCTTAAGCCAAGAGGAGGATACTGATATGCGTAGTGTAATGTTGTCACTGCTATGTGTTATGGTAATTTCGGTTGGCGTGTTGGTCGTGTCGCCGCCAGTTATAGCGGCGGATGGAAGCGTATTGCAGGGGACTACCACATCTGGAAGCGGGGAACCATTACACGGGATTGTTGTTACGGCGCGTGCGCAAGACAAGACCTATTCTACGTCGGTATTCACTGATGACCAAGGGTTCTATTATTTTCCGCCTCTGGAGAAGGGGAGCTATCAGGTTTGGGCTCAGGCAGCAGGGTTTGAGAGGACAGAGATAGCCCTGAATTTGGAAGAATCTGGACAGACGCAGCAGAACTTTACGCTGAAGGAATTTAATGATATTGGCCGGCAGTTGACTGGCAGTGAGTGGATTGGGAACTTGCCTGAGGATACTAAAGCTAACCACCGGATGAAGCTCATTTTTCGTAATAACTGCTCAGGGTGCCATACTCCAAACTTTGTATTGCAAAACCGGTTTGACGAGGATGGCTGGCGTAAGATTATCAAAACGATGGAGACAATTAGTATTTTCGGATCTCCACCTCGGCCAGACAGTTGGGCGACACCTTTGATACGGCAATATAGGGACGAATTGGCGGCCTATCTGGCAAAGGTTCGAGGACCTGACTCGATACAGATGGAGCTGAAGCCATTTCCGCGACCGCGAGGTGAAGCGGCCCAGGTGGTCATCACAGAATATGATTACACGTCCGGATTAAATGGAGAATACGTAATACAAAATGGTAGCAATTGGGCAGAGGGTGTTCCCTCTGTCTACCAGGCGCGTGGACCCCATGATGCGGAAGTGGATCCCAACGGGTATGTATGGATCGCGGACTCCCAACATAACACCCTACGCACCTTCGCGCGGTTGGATCCTTTAACGGGCGAGGTGAGGAACTATAAGGTCTCTGGCAATCACAATCAGGCATTGATAAGTCATGGTATCGTAGTTGACAAGGATGGGAATGCTTGGCTTGATGCCGAAGGCGCGCTGGTTGGGGTTAATACGACGACAGATACAGTAAGCTATTATGAGCCTCCTCCAGGAGTGGGCAGTGTCGGTGGTACATTGGATGCGGACAAGGACGGGATGATATGGGCATCGTCTCCTGGAGGCGCTGTCCGATTCGACCCTGCCAAACAGGAGTTCACGGACTTCAAGTCCAAGAGCCGTGGGAGAAACGGGAGGACGTATGGAGTTTCAGTGGATTCGCGGGGGAACGGCTGGTGGTTGCAAATGGCCATAGACAAGGTCGGCGTCGGCAATGCTCGTACGGGTGAGGTGATGGAAATAGCTATGAACCCGGTGAGCAAGTGGGATGACCTGTTAACGGATAAGGACAGAAAGCTGTTCAGCGAAATTGGATCGGACTGGAATTCCGCGACAGTATGGTCTCAGGGACCACGCAGACTTGGGGCCGAGCGAGATAGCAATAACGTTTGGGTGGCGAACTGGTGGGGAAACAACCTGGCAAAAATAGACATTCGTACCCATGAGGTCACCTATTATGACTATCCCAACCAGAAAGCGTTTCCGGGTATTTACGACACAACCATTGATAAGAACGGGATGGTCTGGATGAATATGATGAATGCAGACACTGTGGCTAGATTTGATCCAAAGACTGAACAATGGACTGAATTCCGGCTTCCCAGCCTTGGGGCAGAGACGCGCTTTATTGCGGTGGATAACTACAAGGATGAAGTGGAAGTCTGGGTGCCTTCCTACAGGCTCAACACAATTATCCGTATACAGTTCAGAACCGGGGAGTCTCATTTGCAGGTAGCACACTAGTTTTTTTACTACATGGGTTTAGTGTTTCACCTGCAGTGAACGTTTAGAGGGAACCTTCTAGTCGACAACTAACTATTGATTTGTGTTTAAAACAGACTAATTAATTACCTTTACATTGCCCCGCTAGAGTTGATAGAACTATCGCTTAACCGGGGTTGTTTTTTTTCAACGCTATTTTTTTTACTCTGAGGTATATTGTTTAAAACAGTATCTGTCATTGTCGGTATCGATTATATGGCAATGACAGGTCAAGCCGTCCACATAGGCAATACACTTTCTGCCACGACGAAGGTTTGTCGTGTAATTATAATCTTGTAAATTCTGTAAACTCTCCTATGTAATTTTTTTATCAGATTCCTCACACATTTATACGATTGGAGATCAGGGAAGGATATACTCTGTCATCCGTGTTCCTGTCGTGTAGATTTTTTAAGATACTGACTGCGGCATTGAAATTCTAATTCAGCCAGGAGAATTGTCCACTTAATTTACCGAACTCAGTAATGTAAAATCTGGAGACTGATCGTGCCCGGAAGCGGCCCTCAAGAAAACGCATAACAATTTTTTAGGAGCATGTATGCACAATAACAATAGTTCCAAGACAGACAAGGTGATGGTTGAGATTGCCAATTATATCTACGATTATAAAGTAGATAGTGATCTCGCATATGATACTGCGCGTTATTGTTTGATCGACACTCTTGGTTGCGGCATGGAGGCACTGGAATATTCAGCTTGTACTAAACTGCTTGGCCCTATTGTCACAGGAACTATTGTGCCCAACGGTGCCAAGGTGCCAGGCACCAATTATCAACTAGACCCTGTGCGGGCGGCGTTTAATCTTGGTGTAATGATTCGCTGGCTCGATTTTAATGATACATGGCTTGCGGCTGAGTGGGGACATCCTTCAGATAATCTTGGGGGTATCTTAATGACAGCAGATTGGTTATCCCGCAATGCGATAGCAGTTGGTAAAAAACCCCTTACAATGAAGGATGTGCTTACAGCTATGATTAAGGCGCATGAGATTCAAGGCTGCATCGCGCTTGAGAACTCATTCAATAAAGTCGGTCTTGATCATGTCATTCTTGTAAAGGTAGCTTCTGCCGCTGTAGTCGCTAAGATGCTACAACTCTCCCGTGAACAAATGATCAATGCGCTCTCATTAGCGTTCGTTGATGGACACAGTTTGCGTACCTATCGACATGCGCCTAATACTGGAAGTCGAAAAAGTTGGGCTGCAGGCGATGCAACCAGTCGTGCTGTCCAACTCGCACTCATAGCAAAAACTGGCGAGATGGGTTACCCATCGGTATTAACTACTAAGAAGTGGGGATTTTACGACGTTCTGTTTGGTGGAAAGCCATTCAAATTCCAACGAAAGTATGGCTCATACGTAATGGAAAATGTGTTATTCAAAATTTCCTATCCTGCAGAATTCCATGCGCAGACAGCGGTCGAGTGTGCAATACAAATTCATCAAAAAATGAAGAAACTTGGCAAGAAACCAGAGGATATAAAGAAGATAACCATACGCACACACGAGGCATGTATTCGCATAATAGATAAGAAAGGTCCTCTCAATAATCCTGCAGATAGAGATCACTGTATTCAATACATGGTAGCAGTTCCGATTATCTTCGGTCGTTTGACTGCAGCGGACTATGAAGACAAAATCGCAAATAATCTACTTATCGACAAGTTGCGTAAAAAAATTAAATGCATCGAAGATAAGAAGTTCACACGTGACTACCATAATCCAGCCAAGCGTTCGATACCGAATGCAATTAAGACAGAATTTAAGGATGGTACTAATCTAGAGGAGATTATTTGCGAATATCCCATCGGGCACAAACGTCGACGTAAGGAAGGGATTCCTCTGCTAGAAATGAAATTTCGCACAAACCTCGCCCGTCGTTTCCCGCAACAAAAACAAAATTCCATTTTAGCAATCTCGTTAGATCAAAACAGATTGGAAAAAATGCCAGTCAATGAATATATAGATCTATATGTGATGTGAGAAATCGCGGATTCAACTTTGATGTGCAACATGAATGTTAAAGAACGGGAGTGATCTTCCCCCACAAAAGTAGACAGTGAGTTAAGTTCGTTTTTAATTATTTTCGTATAACATTGGTATTTGATAGCCAATCGCACAATACCGTCGTTGCCAAATGTATACACCTCAATAATTAAAGATAGTCTCTCTGGCATCCTCCCGAGTTGTATAGCTTTCCAGACAAATGGGTTCGACCTTCAAACTGTGAAAGAAACTCTCCATGGCGGCATTATCATAACTCAGCCGTCGTATCGAGGCGTAAAAGCGGCTATCGATGACTTACGATCAGGGGAAGGAAATGACGGCACACCAGCAACTGACGTAAAGGTCTACTTTGCAGACCCGCGAGCCCTTGGCAACGCGGCATCTACGAGAACACCAGCGGCCTGCTGCGACAGTACTTGCCAAAGGGCAGTGATCTGAGCGGTTTCTCATAAGCGGAGCTGGATACCATTTCCTGTAAGCTGAACACGCGTTTACGCAAGTCACTAGGGTTCAAGTGTCCAGCGCAGTTGTTTACACCAGACGCGTATGACTTTAAGCAGCATCACGCTGCTCTTTTTGCACTTGGAACCGTCATATTTTAATAATGGTGAGCTATACTTATTTTAATTGTCTTACCATATAGATAGATTGTATAATCAGCTGAAAGAAAATTTTCAGACTATACCTTAGTTGTAGTGGAGGGCGCTGTGGAATGAAAAAATGTATTCTGTTTCTATTGGTATTCCAATGCGCCTTCTTATTCGCCGAACCAGTCCCGTACAGTCCGACCGCAGCTAACGAAGTTCCTCAAGCAATCCCTGGTAAAGGAACACCGCCGCAAGGAAAGGACCTCAAATATTATTCAGAAAATCCTCGAACGGTCGGTTATCTGGCAGAGCCGACGGGAAACAGTTCACGTGGAGCGGTAATTCTCGTTCATGAATGGGGCGGTTTGGTGGGTCGAATCAGGCAGACCGCTGACGCATTCGCTGCTGATGGATATGTGGCTCTGGCGGTAGATCTGTATTCTGGCACGATATCTAATCAGTTGAGTATATCTCTAAACAAAACAGTGAGGGTGATCAGATGAGAATAAGTATTCGGCTTGAGAATTTTATGGTTATGACAGTCCTGCTAATTGGCGTTTTGCTCGGGGCCTGTCAAGCGCAAGGTGTGGAACAACAGGCTTCGAGCAAGGTACAATCAGAAGAGGCGCCCGTGGCTGCCAGCCTGGTGAGCAGTGACCAAACCCCAGTGCCCGGTGAGATTTCGCTTAGTGGTGTGGTGACTGATGCTTCCGGTAATCCAGTTCGGGGCGCAATGGTGAAAGCTGTTCTGGGCACCAAAACCGTGGCCCGATTCACTGATGAGTCCGGACGCTACCAGATTAAGGGATTGGAGCCGGGTCAGTACGACGTCATAGTTGATGCATCCGGGTTTGCTCTTGCGAAGCAACAATTAACTGATCCTGCCCAAAAAGGCGATACAAACTTTAAACTGTCTGCCGGCGTGGACCTGAGTCGCCTGAACAGCTCAGAGATGGCATACCTGTTGCCGGACACGGAAGAAGGGCATCAGGTTTTTCTGGAATGTTCTGGTTGTCATGGATTTGAATCGATTATGTCGATGGCAGGGATGCCTGAGACTGCGTGGGCAGGGTTTCTGTCATATATGACTATTAACAGATGGGGAGCCCGAGTTGGGTATGCCCCGGAACAAGCGGTTAACGCCGCGCCTCGGATTGCAAAGATTTTTGGTCCGGAAGGTGTTCTAGGGCCGAACGGAAAGCCCGATTATTCAAAAATCAAGTACACACCGCTTCAGGATGCGGCCCTGAAGGCGACAATTACCGAGTATACGGTTCCATCGCCAGGGGCGATGGTGCATAGCGTTACGGTGGACGATAGTAATGGTATTGTCTGGTTCTCCGAATACGATGCGGCGTCCAATGCTCTAGCGCGGTTCGATCCGGAGACGGAGACCTTCCAGGAGTTTCCGAACCCGCTTCCCAAGGCGCAAGGGCACACGGGTACCGTCCTCAAGGACGGCAGGTTCATCGTGGGTCTGGACAGAGGTTCCCATGACGAAGGTGAGGTGGCCACCAAAATAGCAATCGTCGGTGATGATGGCAAGGTGGAGGCGCTTGATTTCCCCGGGATGCCATCTGGTGCACGGATGGTCATAGAGGATCCCACCAAGGAGAATGTGGTTTGGGTTGTTATAGGTGCCCAAACCTGGCGTTATAACGTCAAGACGAAAGAATTAAAGACCTATCACAATCCGGTACCGGAAACTTTCCCCGAAGGTTCTTATGCGGGCCGGTTTGCGCGGCCAGGTGATAAACCAAGTGGTAATGGTTATGCCCTTGCTGTCGATTCAAAAGGTACGCCCTGGGTCACTCAAATTAATTTGGGGAACATCCTTCGGCTGAATCCAGACACAGGGGAATGGAAAATTTATCATACACCGGAGATGGCGAGTGCACGAGGCATTGATGTTGATGCAGAGGACAACGTCTGGTTTGGCGATTACTATGGCCACAAGCTTGGGGTGCTGGACCCGAAGACCGGCGACGTCAAATTCTATTACCCACCTAATCCAAAGGCTGCGCCGTATGGCATCACCGTGGATCGTAAGCGCGGCTATGTGTGGTACGGAGATACTACTGCGAATAATGCCACCCGATTTAACCCGAAAACAGGGGAATTTGTCGAATATCCCCTGCCTACGGCAGATACCGCTGTCCGGTTCATGGGAATAGATCCCCAGGGTCGTGCCTGGTACGGTGGCTTTTTTAACCAGAAACTCGGGGTAGTGGATCCGGGTGACGATACCAGTGTGTCGGTGTCATTACAGTGATCAAGTAGTTGTACGAATGGGGAAAGAGGTATAGCTGTATAGTTTTTTTGCTGTGGCCCGACATGCAGGTAACTGCATGTCGGGAGTGAGGTATCGCGTTGCAACGGTGTGACTACAGTTTTTATGATGTTAAGCAGAGGAGTGTATTTTAAGAAGTTCTAGTCTATTCATAATAATATATTGTCGGGGAGGCAAAAGATGAAACTAGCAATAAACAAGGCCGGTCATTTTGTAAGACTGGCATCACTGTTACTAACGACCTCGTTAGTACCCTTCTCATATAACGTATCAGCACAGCAGGCCGGGGTTTCCTCTACCCGGTTGGAAGAAATCATCGTTACCGCACGCCGAGTCGAGGAAACCCTGCAGTCCGTTCCGATCGCAGTAACCGCGTTCACCGGACTGCAGCTTGAACGTGCCGGGGTGGAGAACATCATGGATCTGCAGACCCAGACCCCGAACATGCAATTCCGCAGCAATAATGAGGCCGGCGGTGCCTGGATTATCATGCGGGGCCAGAACCAGGTCAGTGGCGAGTTGAATACTGACAGCCCGGTGGGGTTTTATTTCGACGGGGTCGTGCTGCCCCGTACCCGCGGTCTGGACCAGGGTATGTTCGATATGGAGCGGGTTGAAGTGCTGAAAGGTCCGCAGGGGACCCTGTACGGCCGCAACTCGATGGCCGGCGCAATTAATATCATTTCCAAAAAGCCGAGCCATGATGAAGGGGTCACCGGTTTTGTCCAGGCGTCAAAGGGGACTTACGATTACACCGAACTGGGCGGTGCGGTGAACGTGCCTGTAACCGATAATTTTTCGACACGGTTTGCGGTACAGCGGCTGAAGCGTGATGGTTTCAGCAAGCAGATCAACAGCACACCGGCCCCCGATCTATCCCGGGATTACAAGAGTCTCGATGATGCAAACCAGGTCTTCTTCCGGGGCAGTGCCCTCTGGGACCCGACCGAGGACATCAATGTCCATTTTGTGATGGACTGGAAGGAGCTCGACGAGTCCCCGAGGTCGGTTCACCATACAGCAGCAGATTCGAATCCAACGGCAAGGTTATATACGAGAATCGCTGACTTGGCAGGAATTACGGGGACTACGCTCCAGAGAGGCCTTGCGGGCATGGCGATATACCAGAGTTATCAGGACGGCGATATCCACACGGACTATGGATCCGGGGGGGGGGCTATGTTGGCGTAATCGGGGATCGCAGTTCTTACTATAATGATTACGGCGGCGGTCTGACCGTATCGTGGGCGTTGGATAATTTCAATCTCACCTCGATCACCGGTTATCGTTATCAAACGGTCACCAACGTGAATGACCTGGATGCCACGCCGTATAATCTCGGTCAAACCAGTAGCAGTGACGAAGGCGATTTCTACTCGCAGGAGATACGGCTGGATGGCGACACATTCGATGACCGGCTGCACTGGCAGGTCGGGGCCTATTACAGCTTCGAGGATGCCCACCATTTCGGCTGGACCGATTCGCCTCCTCTTGTATCTACCAATAGCCCGTTTATCCGGGAAAACCTGTTTGAGAATACCAGTTGGGCAGGATTCGCCCAGACCGTGTACTCGGTCGCGGATGCACTGGATCTGACGCTCGGTCTTCGCTATACCGAAGAGCAAAAGGACTTGGTTGCGAAAAGCCGGGACTACACACAGGCCACCTGGCCGGATCTGACAATTGGACGCTGTCGAGTACCCCCGGGTACCCAGCCGGTGACAGACTGTTTTGCCAACTTTTCAGACACGTTCGACAAATGGTCGTATCTGGTCAGTCTGGACTATGACCTGAGCGATGAAGTCATGCTGTATGCATCAACGGCAACCGGCTGGCGCGGGGGGGGGTCAGAACAGCCGTGGTGACATCACGACGTTATCGTTCGCATCGTTTGGCCCGGATACGGCGACGAACTACGAGCTGGGGCTGAAGGGCGACTGGCTCGATAACCGGCTCAGGACCAATCTGGCGATCTACCATACCAAGGTAGATGACCTGCAGAGACGGCGGAATATTGTTCTCGGGGCGTTTACGGCCGTGGTGCAGACCAATGCCGCCACGGCAACCATCCAGGGGTTTGAGCTGGATCTGACCGCCACGCCTGTCGAAGGCCTTACGTTGCGATCCAGCGTGGGTCTGACCGACGCCTCCTACGATGAGTTCAATGATTTGGCTAATGACGGCGTAACGATCATTGATCGATCCAATGAGCCGTTCGAGGGGACTTCCAAATGGAGCTACATGATAGATGGACGTTACGAATGGCGTGTGGGATCCGGTACTCTCGGGGCAGGCGCGAACTGGAACTGGCAGTCCAAGCAGGACCATTACCTTACGCTTACCCTTCCAACCATTCCAAAAGATGCCGGGATCATTGAGGCATATGGTCTGCTGAATGTCCGGCTCGATTATACGTTTGACGATATAGGCACGGAGATCACGTTATGGGGCAGGAACGTGCTGGACAAGAAGTATCTGACACGTATCCAGGACAGCGCGGCCGGTAATGGGTTTTTCCTGGCGTTCCCGGGCACACGGGCGCTATGGGCCGTGGAGATTAAAAAGGAATTTTAGTAGATATTATTTCATTAGGGATAGTCAGTATAAGGGGGAAATCTTTATATGACATCGGCAGCAGTAATCTGCAGTTGGCGGACGGCCCGGTTTACCCGGGCCGTCCTGTTGTTTGGCATCTTGCTCGGTATGGTGGAAGTGGTGCTGGCACAGGGAACTGAGACCACGCTGGCGGGAGGGGAGCAAACGACCTACCTGATAGACCGCTACAGCGAAGTGGCGACGAGCGGTTCTGCCCGGGGCGAGACGATCTATTACTACAAGTGCTGGGTCTGCCATAACTCGCTGACAGAAGATGCAGGCCCGCCGCTGAAGGACCTGTTTGCGCGGCCGGTGTTGATATCGGGTCAACCGCTGACCGAGGAGTCGGTAGCGGCGAAGATCCGGACGGGTGGCCCGCGGATGCCTGGGTTTGGCGTGTTGACGGACGCGGACATTGCGGATCTGATCAGTTATTTTCGCAGTGAAGATTGTTGTTATGAGGCTGAGGAGCCGCCGGTGAACCCGCGTTATCGTGCAAAGAGCCATCCGTGGTCTGTCCCTTTGACATTGCGGGGCGGTCCGACGGGGTTGGTACGAGCGGCGAGTGGCCAGTTGCTGGAGGGGATGAAGGTGCAATTGATTGCGCCGAGCGGGGTGCGGACGACCGTGTTTACGAATGCGGAGGGTCGGTATGAGTTCCCGGCGATGCAGACGGGTGCGTACACGTTGCGAATAGCGACGCCGGTGTCCTATCAGACGTACCTGCGAGAGGGAGTGCGGGTAGAGGGGAAGAAGAGTCTGGCGGAGATTGTGCTGGAGCCGGTACCGGAGGCAGGGGGAGAAGGGGACTTGCCCGGGGCGTTACCGCCGACCCAGGAAATCATCTCGCAGTTGAGTGGTGCGGAGATGTTGTGGAACCTGCCGGGGACGGCACAGGAGAAGGCCACCTTTGTATATACCTGCGGCAATGGCTGTCATGGCTACCAACAGATTTTTCGTAACCGTTTCGACGAGCATGGCTGGCGCGTCATGGCTGATCGTATGGTTGGATACGCCCGCAATGAATTGATCCATCGTTTGCCAACCCCACGCTTTCCGGAAGCGGAACTGGAAATGGTTATCCGGTGGCTGGCGAGGGTACGGGGTCCGGATTCGGAGGACCTGCCGTTGCGTCAGTTCCCGCGGCCGAGTGGGGCATCGACCGAGGTGGTGATTACGGAATATGAGATGCCGCGGCGGTTGTTGAGCATTCACGATACGAATGGGGATGCGAAGGGGAATATCTGGTACACAAGTCACCGTACCCCGTATCAGGGAGTGCTGGATCCTCGTACTGGCATTATCACGGAACATAAGCTGCCGCCATCACCAGGCGACCTGCCGGGCGCGCATGCGGTTATCGTGGATAAAGAACGGGGCCGGGCCTGGTTCTCGGAAAACTGGGTGGATCGTTATGCGCGGCTGGACATGGCCACGGGTGAATTTAAAACATTCAAGCCGGAGGACCGCATATCTGCTGGCAATTTTGCTGTGGCGCCAGACGGATCAGTATGGACGACCCGTGGAGATATTATTGTTCGCATGGATCCGGAGACAGGCGAGGTCCCCGATACATATCCCCTGATACACAA
>JBCKWF010000032.1:0-16587 GCA_038922895.1 Gammaproteobacteria bacterium | reverse complement strand
ATTCTGTCGGTCTCAATATTTGAGAAAACCCATATTTCATACGCCTTGCAGGTCGATGCCACCAGAACTATTGCAACACCCGTCGATAACCAATTGAATCTATTTGAGTTTTAACCGGACACTAGTGATTTCTCATACATAAAAAAAGCTATTGTTTTACTGGTCGCTCGGCTTTGTCTCCATGAGTCGCCCTACCGACTCCATCCATAGAGTCGTCTCGCGCATCCATGCGCTTTGCGGCATCTGCACATCCTGTGGGTCGCATTCGCCAGCATGACGACATAAATTCATGATAGAACCTCACTCAATCAACCCAACCCGTTCCTGTTCCATCCTAACAGCAGGGGCCAACGAATCAGCCAACTGGATTAAGGATATAAACTCTCCACGATAACCAAACCTGTCTTCACCGCGCGAAGATTGTGCCAGCTTCAGAATATCCTCCCAGACAAAATCCTCGAGATGCTCGCCACCCCGCAACATCTGTCCAAACGCGGCCACGGCGGCTGCATGACGGAACTCGGTGGAGGTGTGGGCGTTGTCCGCAATAATTTCGTCTTTCGTAATGTTCCATTCAAGTAAACGGCTTGTATCCGCAGCAGGATCTTTATAACGCAGACGTAGCAATGCCAGCTCCGAGGTATTCACCGCTGCCGGTGACTCCGTCTGGTAACGCAGCGGATCGATCTTCGTACCTGCGCTACCGATCAATGCAATTTCATAGATTGCAGTGACAGTATGCCCGGCGCCGATATCTCCGGCATCCACCTTGTCATTATTAAAGTCTTCCCGCGCCAGCGCCCGGTTTTCATAACCAATCAAGCGGTATTCGGCCACAACTGCCGGGTTAAACTCGATCTGGATCTTCACATCGCGGGCAATCGTCAGCATGGTAGAGCTCATCTGTTCAACCAGTGCCTTACGTGCCTCGTTCAGCGTATCGATGTAGGCATAATTGCCATTACCGATATCGGCCATCTGTTCCATCAGCGCATCGTTTCAATCAAGATCACCGGACGGCTCTGGGGCGCTATGAGTTGATGCGCCAGGCTTCGGTATATACCCGGCCACTCTGTGTGCAGATGCGTATTCGAAAACAACCTGTCCACACGTTTGATATTGTGTTTATGACTCCTCTGACCTTGTAGCGACCGGCCCAGATCCGTCACCGTCAACCGCTGCCCAATCAACCCACCCAGTACTACCGCTGCCAGCGATGCCTGCCGGATTTTATGCATACTGGGGCATGTAATTTCTATCCATTTATGTAACACTACTTGTGCCTGCATGGTGATAACCTCGCTAAACATGATTTCGTCACCAGATCAGATCGAAATTCATCATGTAGGTTCACTAAGTTATCTCCTGATTTTTATAACTGCTTGTTTTTGATCACATTTTTATCTAAATTCGGGGGGATACCTCAGGGGCAGCCCCCTTGGGTAAATATTGGCGCAGCAGCCCGTTGGTGTTCTCGTTCAACCCCCGCTGCCATGGGCTGTGCGGGTCACAGAAATATACCGCCACGCCGGTTCGTTCAGTCAGTTGCGTGTGTTTGCTCATCTCGCACCCTTGGTCGTAGGTAAGGGTTTTGCGCAGCTCCGGAGGAATCGCGCTAAGCGCCTCACTGAAGCCATCCAGAGCCGATTGCGCCGTGCCGTCTGGCAGCTTGGCCAACACCACCATCAAGGTCGTGCGTTCCACCAGTGTGCCGACTGAGGAGCGGTTCATCGCGCCTTTGATCATGTCCGCTTCCCAGTGCCCTGGTATCAAGCGATCTGCCACTGCTGGCGGACGCAGGTGAATGCCCTGCATTCCCGCTATGTGCCCACGACCATCCGGGGCACGGGTTTTGGAACGGCGTTGGTCCCGGCTCCAGCGTAAGCAGGCAATCAATTCGCGGCGCAACTCACCACGCGGCATGGCATAGAGCGTGTGGTAAATCGTTGCGTGGCTTACGCGTTGCGAAGGTTCGTCGGGATGCATACCCTTGAGTGTGCCTGCAATTTGTTCGGGTGACCATTGCTTCTTGAGATGATCCACAACAACATCAAACAACACGCCACCAACCACGAGCTTTAATGCCTTACGGGGCTTGACTCGTAGACTCCGTGCCTGTGCGCCAACCAAGGATGCAACGTAGCCAGATTCGGACGCCAAGTCTCGATCAAGCTCGCGTGAAATAGTGCCGGGAGAGCGGTTCAAGAATCGCCCGATTTCCCGCACCCCTTTGCTCTCTTGCCGCATCAGCATAATCGTCGCTCGTTCTTCAGCATTCAGCTGCTGGTAATGCTTTTCTGATTTTTCCATCGCAACACCTTACTTCCTCCAAGGTGTTGCAGTTGGTTATTGAGCGCGCCGTTCATAACGGCAAGATTTCTCAGTCGTGGAGCCTGCCCTGAGCGAAGTTGAATGGGCTCCTTCGAAATGACAGAATATTTAGTATCATTTCAAACTGAGCCACTACCAGCTATTGCCTGGCCGGAGCGGTTTCTACCAGTTTTTTCGCATTCCTGGTCTTTGTTTGCTCGTACTGATCTATCAAGGCCCGTAACTCTTCTGCGGTGGGTCCGGTCTCGACCGGCGGCGCCGTGTCATCTGTTACCTGTTGTGCTTCCTGGACTCCTGGTATCACTTCAATCAGTTCTTCGCCACGGTTCTGGAAATCAAGCGTGGCCTTTTGTTGTCTGGCCTGTTGCAACTTTTCCATCGCTGCTGCCCGGTCAAGCTCAATACTAATCAATGCCTCCTGGCGTAATCTTTCAGCTTTTTCCGCCGATAAATTTATGCCGGTGTCATCAACAACACGGCCATTATCGTAAACAATAACACGCGGACCGGTTTCCTCGCTCCGATACCAGCTTGGCGGTTTGCCTGATAGTTGAGTCGTTCCGGTATCAGGGTCTACCCACTGGTACATGCGTGCCGCGGCAACATTGCTGAAATACAATAAAACGGTTAGTAATATTATTTGTTTCATCGTTGTTACTCTACCGGTGAAGAATCCGCAGTATAACACCAACTCATCAATTTCCTGTAGGAGGCCCGACCTCGGGCCGAATGATTCGCGGCGAGGTCGCCGCTCCTACAGATTCTTCACACATTCCAGATAGGCATCTTCGAATGTATCTGTTCCGTAGTTCTCACAGCACTCAGCCGGTGTACCAACGAACCTGATTGTGCCTTCATGCAGGATCGCCACTCTATCGCATATGGCTTCGACATCAGATAACAGGTGGGTGCTGAAAAACAGCGATTTCCCTGCCTGTTTTAACTGCAACAAGTATTGTTTCAGGCAGGCCCTCGCCCTGGGGTCAAGCCCGCTCATTGGTTCATCAAGGATGTATAATTGCCTGTCACTGAGAAAGCAGGCGGCCAGCCCGAGCTTCTGTGACATACCCTTCGATAGCTGCCTGACCGGCTTGTCCAGATAACTGATATCAAAATCCAGTGTTGCCAATATCTGCCCGGTCCGGGATGGATCTGTAGGGCTACCGTGCATCGCGGCCATGTAATTCATGAAGTCGCGCCCGGTCAGATAATACGGTGGCGTGAATTTCTCCGGCAAAAATGCCAGCACATTTCTCGATTCGGTCTGTGTATGCGTCAGTCCTGATATTGATATAGTCCCGGAATTCACCGAGGCCAGGTCAAGCAGGCATTTTATCATTGTCGTCTTGCCTGCCCCATTCAAGCCAACCAGACCGAGGAACTCCCCTTGCTGCATGCTAAGGTTAATTCCGGTCAGTACGGATTGCTTGCCGTACTGTTTGCGGACATCAGTGAATTGTATACAAGCCTGATTCATCGGTTATCAACCCTGATTAGACCGCCGTCATTACCGCGTACGACTACATGGATGTAGCCGGTACGATTCCATGGATGGAATCGGTAGGGTCGAGTCTGGACGCCTACACGGATGTGGGCGGTAGAAAACGTCTGGAACAAGTTTTCGAACAGAGACCGAGAGCGACGCACGACTGCATGGATGCAGGAGGTAGAAACGCGTCTGGACACCTACATGGATGTAGGCGGTACGATTCCATGGATGGAATCGGTAGAGTCGAGTCGGGAACGGAGACCGGGAAAACGTCTGGAACAAGTTTTCGAACCAGCGTTCGAGGAGCCAAAGTCGAGGCGGGAATCCGGTTTGGGGCAATAGTAAAGGTTGCATCGCATGCCGCAGGTCGTCATTCCCGCGCAGCAGGCTGTGTGAAAACTCAAAAATTTTCCGGTTCATAAAATATTTTCTTCACATTAAATTAAGTACGATTAATTTTTAGGGAATGATTCATAATATTTAGGTTTGAATGACTGAAAATTTCCCACAATTAAAAATCCGATTTAGTTTTTACACAGCCTGACAGGCGGGAAACCAGTTGAACAATTGTGTTATAAGCACACGTTTTGTCATCCTGAGTGATCCCCTCGACTTCGCTCAGGACAGGCTCCGCGAGTCGAGGGATCCTTGTGAAGATGCCTCGATTTGCTACGCTCACTCGGCATGACAGTAAAAACAAAGGCCCGATATACGGGCCTTTAGGATACAAACCTGATGCTTGAAAATCAATACAGGTATATCGCGTTGCAGGTCTGGTTGTTGCTGTCGACATTCCACACGTCTGCGGTAACGCAATTATCTCCGCCACTGATGTAGTCAGTGATTGCCCCAAATGTACCTGGCACTCCGCCAGTTGCGGCGGAACGCAGCACGCCGGTACCGGCGGTGCCGTTGTCCAGCTTCTGGTCGAGATCACGCAGTAAGGGCACTGGTATATTGCCGCCAAATGAATAGGCCAGCCGGGTTATGGTGCCTCGGGCAGCAATCTCAAGATAATCCGCTGAATGTGCAAGCATGATCGGTCCCTGGAACGCGTTAGGCGGAACCAGCCCGGCGGCAACGCCACCGGTAGTATATGCAAGTGCGTTTGGTGTTATACCAGTGTACGTACCTGTCAAAAATCCCGCGACGGATAAATGTGCCCATACGGCGCCAGCTTCAACTATGGTATCTATCCGGCCATTGCCATTGCCGCCGACGTTGGGGGTTGCTACGCAGGCATCCGGACTCACCGCGCCGCCTACAGCTTTAATTGCCGAGTCGCAGGTCATATCGCCTGGCAGGTTACGGAACCGGTCGACGAAACCGTAATAGGCGGCCTGCACACCGGAATTCTGGTCTGCCAGGTTACGCACCCGGGCGCTGTTGATTAACTGTTGGCCTTTCAGGATACCGCCGAGTAACAGGCCGATAACGACCAGCACGATAGCAATTTCCACCAGGGTAAATCCTGACTGTTTCCTGCTTTTCATTGTGTTTCTCCTTAACGAAGTAAAAACGACTGAGTTTGACTGCAGGTTTTAATGCAGATTCTGTGCCATAATTATAACTATATGAAATATATGAGAATATTATAATATTTTTTTTACTGCCGCATTGCACAATGTCCGTCAGGAATCAATACTGTCGAACTTTCATCACCAGGGCAACTCCATCCCGGTTTGCAGGGCTGCTTATTCTGATCCCATAACTGAAAAAAAGTATGCACACCAGACATGGCCTATCAGGCAGTTTTTCCACAACTGACAGGCTGATACACTGCCGGCTGACTTCGGCAGGCCAGAGGGGACCAGTTTTCAGATCGTGATTAATAAAATTCAGCAACATAAAATCCAGGTCCTAATTATCTTCAGTGTATTTATGCTGTATTTTTTTAATGGTATAGGTGTTCTCGATATAAACTTCCGGTACGAAATTGATCTGAATTTCAATACCCGCATATTGCAATCGGTAATCTCAGGCACGTTCCAGCATATCACTACACCACAATCCCTCAGTCTGATCCTGATGCTGATCACTGGCGTAGTCTTGTCGGTATTGTTGCCGATGGCTACCCCGCTGGTGGCGGCACTGACGACGGTGCTGTGCAGTCTGCCGCAGCTGTATATCAACCTGGCCTGGCAAGGCCCCGGGTTGATACTACCGATGGAATACAGCCTGCTGATTATTCTGATCCTGTTTTCAATCAATGCCTTGATGATTTATTTTATTGAAACTCACCCCAGACAGAAGCTGCTGCAAGTGTTCGGCCAGTATGTGCCGCCACAGATAGTCGCCCAAATCAGCAGGCAAGCCGGGGGGGGTCGAACTGGCCGGCGAGTCAAAAAGGCTGACGGTGTTCTTTTGTGATTTGCAGGATTTTTCCAATGTGGCAGAACAACTGAATCCGAAACAGCTGACCCTGCTGTTAAATGAGTACTTTGAGGTGATGACTGAAATCCTGTATCGGCATGGAGCTACTATAGACAAATATATTGGTGATTCAATCATGGCTTTCTGGGGGGGGCGCCGCTCGACCAGCCTGACCATGCAGAAAGAGCGGTACGGGCCTCGTTCCAGATGCAGGAAGCGATCCAGAAGCTGTCCGGCAGTTTCATTAAAAAAGGCTGGCCGGGACCTACGATGGGCATAGGGATCAATACCGGCATGATGAATGTGGGCAATATGGGATCAAAATATCGGGTCTCCTATACCGTGATTGGTGATGCGGTCAATCTCGTTGCACGGATTGAGTCACTGACCCGGCAGTACGGCGTACCTACATTGGTCAGTGAAGCGACACGGAAAGAATGCAAAGGCATCGTGTTCAGACAGATAGATACGGTGCAGGTCAAAGGCAAGCATAATGCTGCCAGGATCTATCAGCCGGTATGTATGCAGGAAGAAATGACCGACGAGCTGAGTAAACGACTGGTACTGCATCAGAGCGGTATCGCGTGTTTTGAGAACCGCGATTACACAGAAGCAGCCCGTATCTTCAGGGGACTGCGAGATACTGACAGGAACGATATGCTTTATCCGGCGTTGTTAAGGCTGATTGCCAGTCGTGATAACCAGAATCCGGCGTGACCTGAAAAGTTAAAAACATTTATTTACTATTTTAAGATCCCTCGACTGCGCTCGGGATGACACATTTCGTCTTTGGTGTCCTTGTGTCATGCCGAGCGAGCCCTTCGATTTTATTCTGGGCAAGCTCCGGGAGTCGAATCCCTGCCCCATGTCATTCTGAGCGAGCACGTCGAGTCGAATCCCTGCCCCATGTCATCCTGAGCGAGCGCAGCGAGTCGAAGGATCTTATTATGGACAATCACTTAAATCATTCCATTCAGGATTCATGCTTTCAATTAGCTGTTTTTTCTTCTCGCGGCGCCACCCTTTGAGTTGTTTCTCTCTGGCAATCGCCGCTGTGACATCATTGGTTGATTCAAACCAGACTAACTTGCTAATATGATATTTTTTGGTAAATCCGGGCACGAGTTTGTTTTTGTGTTCATAGATACGACGCACAAGATTATTAGTTACGCCGATATAAAACAGTTTGTTTTTCCAGTTGGTTAACATGTAGACATAATAGGTTCGTTCTTCCATGAACAATTTCTCTTGTGTAGAAAATGGGATCCTTCGACTCGCGGAGCTTGCCCTGAGCGAAGCCGAAGGGCTCGCTCAGGCTGACATTATTCCGCCCCTTCACCCAGCCGCGACAGTAAAAATTTGATTTCGTTCTGATCGCTAATCTCCCCGCTTTCTATCAGTCCGCCCAGCAGGATTTGGGCTGATTCAAGTTCACCCATATCTTCCAGTACAAACAGTTCCATCTGTCTCGCCCAGTCCGGTGTAGTCGCGGAGGAAGTCTTTTCTCTCAATGCACGGGCGTATTGCAGGGCGAGCTGTTTGTCTTGCAGTCGATGTTTTGCCACATAGACCGCGTGCGCCATCCATTGCCATCTTTGTGAGGGGGCCTCAAGGAATTTTTTATATACGAAATCCAGGATCTGGCGTTTTTTTGCCTCGTCCGGGACTTCACTGTAGATCCTGACAGCTGACAATAAAGGATATTGGCCCTTCGGATCGAGAAGCAGGACAGCATCCAGCCAGCTTATAAGGCGGGTATAATCAAGTTGTATAAAAGGAATGCTGATTCCCGGTTGATGGTCAAAACCCTGCAACCACAACATCAGCAGTTTCGAGAATGCGACCGGATCTCCGAGGCTGGCCCCATACAATATCTTCTCATGCAACGGTGCGGGAAGTTGAGCCTGGTTGATTTCAGGGCCTGAACGGCTTGCATGCAGAACCAGTTGCAACAATATGCTAATGCCGAGTGCAATGAATACAATCCGTGGCACTGATGATAGCGGCCTTTCTCTGGTACTGAATCTTGCCAGATTGATCATAATTGTGATGAGTAAGGTGTGAGGAGTAAGGGGTTAAGTGTGAGGCGTGAGGGGTGAGGAATAAGGGGTTAAGTGTGAGGCGTGAGGAGTAACAGGTGAAGCAAAAAACACAGGTATGTTAGCAAAATTAATTTCAGGAAAATAACCACAAAACCTGGTAAATACGGGGTCTATATTTAACTCCTCACTCCTCACGCCTTACTCCTCACAGTTCCTTACGGTAAAGGTCGAACAACCCGGCAGCGAACAGTATTGCCAGATAGATAATCGTTTGCATGAAGACAAACGTGAGGGCGGTACTGGTAATGCCGTAAACCAACCAGTCACTCCGGGTAAATGCATTCAGGTCTGGCAGCACCCAGGCAATTGCGTTAACCAGCAGGTTCATTAACTGCTGTGAGTAACTGTCAGACTCCAGGATCGGACTGATGCTCAGTAACTGTATTGCCTCGATACTTCTCGAAAGTATATAAAACGACAGCACTGCAATGAACGCCACCGTGATATTGCTGAATGTAAACAGGCAAAGCATACTGACAGCAATAATTATGGCGATCTCGCACAGCAGGGAAAACAGCCAGCCAGCCAGCGCTGGCGGGTCGGAATAGAGCAGTAATAACGGAGATGATAAGGCCAGGATAACCAGCGCGAGAAAAATGAATCCGGAATATTTACCGAAGTAATAGCTGGTCTTTGAGATCGGCAGCGACAATATCAGTTCGAGGCCCTTGTCGTTTGATTCCCTCACCATGCTGGTAATTACAAACAGTGTGCACGTGATTACCAGGAACCATCTGGTGATGCTTGCTACCAGTGCAGCCTGTATCTGCCGGGTTTCGGTGATGGCCAGTTCCCCGGCAAATTCCGCAACCCCGAACAGGCATGCCAGGCCGGTAATGCTGAGCAGGAACAGCCTGTTCCTTAGCGCTTCAAGGAAGGTGTAATAAGCGATGGTTGATAATTTTTGTCGCATTGGCTGTCTGTTAGCGGTTTTTGCCCATCATAATGTACTATAAGGCATTATTCTGAATATTGACCTATGCATACAATTATCACCAGAATTTTCCAGTTCCGCGAGCAATTGATACTCGTATTCATGCTCGAGTTGCTGCATTTCTCACTCTGGACAGATTTAACAGGCTCTGTGTCCAAGGCATTACTGATAATGCATCTCGGATTTTTCCTGATCTGGCAGCCGTTATGGCAGGGTGATGAAAAGCTCCGTTGGCATGACATCCTGTTGTTGTTGGTGATTACCTACACATTTGTGTTCTGGATAGACTGGGGCCTGTTGTTTGCCTGGGTCATCCTGCTTATCGGTCTTGGCGGCGGTCGGGTCATCGTAAACCAGCGCGAAAGAACAATATATATGCTGGCGCTTACATTTCTTGTCATTGAAATATTGATCCGTTGTACGCCGATGTTATTTGCTATTCCTGTCTCGTCAAATACCACCAACCTGTTTGAGATATTGCTGCCGATTTTCCCCTTGATCATACTGGTACTGCCGGTCGGCAAGGATGAAAGGCGGTTTCAGTCAGTTGATTTTATCCACGCGATTTCCGCCTCCATGCTGACCAGTCTGCTGGTAGCGGGCACATTACTGAATATGTACCGTACCCAGACAGATTACCTGAATGCGCTTACACAGGCCTTTATCATTATTGGTGGTTTCCTGCTCGCGATTAGCTGGTTGTTGATCCCGCGGGCCGGTTTCAGCGGGCTTTCCCAGCTATGGCTGCGTTCGATGCTGAATATAGGAACCCCGTTTGAGGGTTGGTTGACCGAGCTCTCGCTATTGTTCCAGCAGAAATCCTCCCCCGAGGAATTTCTGTACTCAACCATGGAGGAACTGACGGCATTACCCTGGATAAAGGGTGTGGCCTGGGGTGCGGACGGCACTATTAATGAAATCGGTAATAGGGCAAAACATGTAACTGAAATAAAGATAGACGATCTGCAGGTTTCAATCTTCAGTTATACGCCGGTCAGTGGGGCATTGTATTTTCATTGCAAGCTGCTGGTCCAGTTGATTAACAATTTTTATGTGGCCAAACTGAAGGAGCGGGAACTGACGCAGCAGACCCATCTGCAGGCAGTATATGAGACCGGTGCACGCATTACCCACGATATTAAAAACCTGTTGCAGTCATTACAGGCAATGACCAGCGTTATTGTGAATGACAGTGAGCAGGACGATTTTTCTGTTTCGAGAAGACTGCTGAAAAGTCAATTACCGGTACTGACACAGCGATTGAAACTGGCCCTGGAAAAGCTGCAGACACCGGATGTCAATGATCAGGAGTCTGTTTATCTGAAGGACTGGTGGCAGGATCTGAAGGCAAGAATCAATCTGAAAAATGCAAGTTATCAGGCAGACCTCTCCGGTGATCCGATTATTCCTGCGGATCTGTTTGACAGTATCGTGGATAACCTGCTGGAAAATATCAGAAACAAGGTCGCATCCGAAGCCGGTATTAACATCATAATCAGCCTGTTTTGTGATGACCAGACAGTGATGCTGGCTATTTGCGACGATGGCAGCAGCATACCGGATGACAAGGCGAAATATATTTTGAAGGAACCATTACAGTCAGATAACGGTCTGGGCATAGGGCTGTATCAGGCTGCCAGACAGGCAGAGTCACTCGGATATAGTTTTACGCTGAAACATAATCTGGATGGCAGGGTCTGTTTTGAACTGGGTAAACAGAATCCGACCGCACAGATCAGTCTGATCTAGGTAGCCTCGTATCAAGAGTCATTTTGACCGAAGTGGAGAAATCTTGCCTTCACTGCTTGACTATTGATCAGCACGTTAAAAGTTTGCAAGTTCTGTTGCCAGTTTACGCAGACTGATGATCTCGAGGTTGTCACCTTTCGAGTATCGCTCATCACCGGAATAGACAACGAATGAACGGGCAGGCTGGAGGTCCTGGCGGGCGTGATGGAAACCCTTGTCCAGTTTTGGAGATAGCCCGCGTTTTATTTCGATTGCCCAGCGTTCACCGTTGGGCAAATCCAGGACCAGATCGATTTCCGCTCCCGCTGCTGTACGGAAAAAACTGGCATGTGTGCGTTCCGGGGCGGCTGCCAAAAGATTTTCTATAACGAAACCTTCCCAGCTTGAGCCAACTACGGGGTGTCCAGTCAAGGCATTGTGGTCCGCCAGGTTAAGCAGGGCGTGTACCAATCCACTGTCGCGGACATAAATCTTGGGGGACTTTACCAGCCGTTTACCTACATTGACATGGCACGGGGGAAGACGGCGGATCAACAGCAAGTCTGCGAGCAGGTCGATATAGCGTGTCACGGTCTGGGCACTTACACCCAGTCCGCTGGCGTATCGCGAGGCATTGAGAAGGGCGCCCTGACTGTGTGCCAGCATGGTCCAGAATCGTTCCAGTGTTTCTGCCGGCAGACGCAGACCAAACAAGGCGACATCCCGCTCAAGATAAGTGCGTATGAAATCCTTGCGGAGTTGCAGACTCTGTTTGTCGTCGTGAGCAAGATAACTATCAGGATAACCACCACGTACCCAGAGGGTGCTAACACCAGTATGACCATCGGTTATTTCCAGGACGTCCAGTGGTCCCATGTAAACGTAGGCTATGCGTCCGGCCAGAGACTCACCGGACTGTCGTAGCAAATCGATAGATGCCGAGCCGAGAACAAGGAAACGCCCGGTTCGCCTGCCTCTACGCCTGCCTTGATCAATGATGCCACGCAGATCCTGAAACAACTCCGGCACACGGTGTATCTCATCCAGAATAACAAGCCGATCCTCATAATGTTCGAGAAACAACCTTGGATCCTCAAGCTTGTCTCTGTCGGCACGATCCTCCAGATCCAGGTAAACCGCCCCCAGTTCATCTCCTATTTCAAGCGCAAGGGTGGTCTTGCCGACCTGCCTTGGGCCGATAATGGCAACTGCGGCCTGATTAGTTAATGCTGCCCTGATTTTATCTTTGAGTCGGCGCTTTATCATCCTTGTATATTATCTATAACATAGTAGAAATACAATGATAACTGCTTGGATACAGGACTTTACCAGGTTGGCAGAGTCGCTCGGATATGGTTTTACGCTGAAACATAATCTGGATGGCAGGGTCTGTTTTGAACTGGGTAAACAGAACCCGTCGGCGCAGTTTAACCTGATCTAGGGCAATCGCCCGGAAACTATCATCCGGTTCATCAGCAGGTTAGGTGAGATCCACATGACCATGTCATTAAATTCCGATCCGCTTGTGTTGATGTAATCATTTGAAATATATGTCTGGTTTCCGTCCTGATTATCCATTTCACTTGCAGTTGTAGGGGCGACATTTCCATTACTGCCAAAAGATACAACCAGTGCAGGCACTCCGGTTGTAACCGTGGTACCTGACACATTCTCAATATCAACGTCACCTGTTGATGTAGTGCAAAATGAAACATCCGCAGCAGGATTTGAGCAAGGCGTTACATTAACAGGAGCACCTTCGACATTATCTGCAAAGTCGTCAGTTACGTGGTAGCGAAAATGATTGCTCCAAGCATCGAATTCGGTCGTGCCCAAAGTAACCCAGGGTAGATTTCCTTGAGTTGTGGCACAACTAACGTAGCTGCCAATACTTACTGGATTACCAGAAATATCCACACCATCTTCAATGCCGTCGTTGATTTTAGCTGGATCAGCGCTTGTTGCCGTACATCCCGCGCTGGTGCCAGATGTTGGGCAGTCTGGACAGGGCAGCTTGCCATTTATTACAGCATAACCCAGCAGCACTTCTTTGATTTCATTCAAGCTGGTATTTGTTGTCTCCCGGTTTTGCTGTTCAAGGCGGGTCGAAAGCGGTACTAACATGCCACCCAGTAACAGGCCGACGATAAACAGCACCATCGCCAGTTCGACCAGCGTAAAACCGTACATAGGTTTTAGTTTGACCAGCATAATTTTGTTGTATCTGTTGGACACGAAACGGCAACTCTTATTATATCGTTAAAGGTATCTGATTCAGGTTGCCTGTCAAAGATTTCATCAGCCAGGTTGGTATTCCCGGAATTATCAAAATAGTCGCTTGCTGCAGCATTGGCCCATGACTGTCCGGACAACTCATCCCTCGCCAGCATGACCATCGCCCTGACGTTATTACGGGCCCCGATTACAGCATTACTGGAATTTCTCATATTCACAGTCAGACAATTCGTGCCGGCTGTACAGACCGAGCCACCGGGGGCATCACCGTTACTGTAAGCGACCATCACATACTGGTACCACTTGTTTCTGACGAACCACTCTGGCAGGTCCCTACACTTATCATCCACGTTCCCACAATCATAATCCAGGTCCGTACAATCATTATCATTGTCCCTACACTCATCATTTAGATAAAATTCCAGTCCGGACACATTAAGACTGCGACTGCTCAGCCCCGAAGTCGGTAAGGTATTGCTCGCTCTTCCCACTTCTGTGACACCTTCATAATCACGGATGGTCACAAAAGCGGTGGTCCCATCCCCTTTCAGGGTGGCATTATTTGCTGCCGTCGTGCAGCTTGCATCATAGCCTTTACAGACTCTTCTCGTGCGTACATCGCTCACGGGTGCTTCTGCCGAAGTACCTTTCATAGTGACATCGAATTCATACTGACGTTTGTTGACAAAATTATGTTTGATACTGACGACCTCACCGGGAATCACATCAATCCAACCACCACCCTGGAGTACCGAGTAATTAATATAATTGGAAGCAGTATTTACACCAGTAATTCGCCCTATTGATGTAGGTCCCGTCACGAGGGGATTTTGGGTAGTATTTTCGATCGTATCATTTACTTGAAACAGGGACTCATTAACAGTAGCAGGATTATAATAAACCATGGTGGTAGAGGTACCAGCTTGCGCGGCGAAGGTGAAACTGGATGTGGCCAGATCAATCTGGTAACTGTCACCGACACCAATGCCCACATTTGTCATGCCGTTGATATTGACCAGCGTCAGCTGGGTACTGCTCGTATTGAAGACAATACCGGTTGTGCCGTCGGTGATATTGCGGATCTTGTCGCCGCGCTTCGTGCCGAGTGTGGTGAAATTCTTCGTCGAGTCGCGCAACGCCAGGCTGGAGCTGCCTGTCGTGGTTGTACCGGTGAGAAAAGCGGCATTGGTGTCTTCGTATAAACCTTTGCAACGGACAAACTCATGACTGATCCAGACACATTTGGAATTTGCTTCAGATACGGTGACAGTATCGGAGTAACCGGACGAAGCACCTGCATAGTTCCTGACCGCAGTTGTATAGGTAGTGTCCGTAGCCAGAGTCGTAGTCACGGAGCCGCCGCTGTTGGGAGAATACCAGTCCACTCTGAATCCTGTGGGGAATACTTCACCCTGCTGATGTATTGGGAGCAGGCCGATCCTGGTATCGTTCCTGCTGTTATATCTGGAGATCTGATAGGGTTCGTTTATATTAAAAACCACACCTGTACCCAGTTTTAATGTGTCGACCCTGAGCTGATTGGCAGAATCGATTGCAATTACCCGGCCAATCGCCTGATCCCAGAGATTATGAACGATATCACCAAACTGGACCCCCATGGCTAAAAAGTCAGCGTTTGTATCTATTAAAATTAGGTTTGCGGTATTGCTTGTTATCTTGCTGGTATTACTACGGATGCGGTAAGTATCACCCGATGAAAAATCATTGCCTGTACCTGCTGCGATGATTTTATCCCCGTCTACGGCAGAGATTATCCCGCTGGACCCGTCACTTACGTTTTCAATAATGTCGCCAGGAGTTACACCAAGCATTCCAAAGTCACGACCGGAATCCTCCAGCGTATTTCCGGTACTTCCTCCGGAGGCAGTCTCCATCAGGATGGATGACATATAACGTACATCGACAAAATATTCATCGCCGACAGAAAATGTGTTGCCGAAACCGAATTTCAGCGCCCCATTTAAAGTCAGAGTATTTGCTGTGACACCACCTGTTGCCACTACTCCATTGGAGCCATCCGTGAGGTTCCATACCGTGTCTCCAGCCGTTACCCCCCATTCTGTAAAATTAACAGACGTGTCCGTCAAATTATTACTGCTGGAGGTCGCTGTACCATGCAAAGATTTCGGCTCTGCTTTCGGGTCAGCGAACGGTGCCAGCCAGGGCAGTGCGTCATTCACGTTATACCAGGCAGTGAGCACATTCGCCGTTTCGTTGAGTACACGCTTGCTTACCACATCCATCAGATCATCTATCGTGACAAACACCAGTTGGTCGTTGAACTGATCGCATTGCTCCAGCGTAGTGTCCTCATTCGTCACGACTGAATTGGGATAAATAATAAAATCCTGATCATAATCAGCATTACTATAGGTGACGCCGCCTATGCGGACACTGTCCAGATAGTTGGTGATTGCCGGTGCATTGCCGCTCCGGGACTGCCCGGCATAGGAAAGACCGTTACAATTAGTGTAAGGTGACAGGACCGGTCCAGGGGCGATGACGATAAATGCAACCCGGTCCGAGAGGATCGCGCCATTGGAATCCCTGACCGTAATCCAGTCAGCTGGTTTATTGATTAAACCAGGAGAGATGAAAGAGTATTCCGGTGTTTCATATACGAGGTTATGCGAAGCTGCATACCATAACACCCGCCCTGATCGGTCTGCTCCTATGTCCGCGCTGATTCCCGGGTATATACCCAGCCCCGATAATGATGCGGAGTCCTTGCACGGGCTGGGATAATCGCGCCACGGGATTCTACCTAACAAGAGATTGTTACCTATCGGTCCGCCATTGTAGCAATCACTGTCACCGTCATAATTACTATCACTGTTCCGATCCGGCATGGGTAATGTGCCGGGGTTGACAGGATGGTTGACCGCCCATGAAAGTAATGCCTCTTTTGCTTCATTCAATGCGCTGCTGGTGGCCGGATTATAAACAGAACGTTTAATGCCGGAATTTAACCGGTTCAGTAACAGTGTGGATGCAGACACGATGATTAATAGCAGGAACACCAGCAGTGCTGCACCTGACTGACTTTTTGATCCTGGTGAGTTCGGAATAACAGTTGGGATATTTGCCGGCATTAATATTACTGGCGACGACCTTCCTGCTGTTCTGCCGGAGGGGCTGCTGCCGCGTCCTTCATCGTGTCATAAATTTCTTTGGTATTAATGTCATATTGCTGGCCGACCTTTAACTCTATCCTGGTCTGATTGTCCGGCAAGGTTATCCGGACCTGATTCGAACGGACATCACGTTCTCCTACTTTTGTGAACTGGGTTTCGAGATTTCCCTCATTGGTACTGTTGCGGTTGATCCATGCGGTATTTTTCCCATCGCTGCGGTAGACGATGCCATCCAGTGTT
>JBCKWF010000031.1:0-17192 GCA_038922895.1 Gammaproteobacteria bacterium | reverse complement strand
AAGAAAGTACATCATGAGACACTAGGAAGTTAGATTAACATGTAGTGTCACTATTACTATTTTACCAGCTCATTCGATAGCTGAATCAGCCTTTGATGTTCCACCAACATCTTCCTCAGCGCATGGCGCCAGTGTTCAGACTGGACCCCCCATATTTTTCTGGTCGTGACTGTGTCCAGTACGCTGTAGGCAGGTCGTTTGGCCGGAGTTGGATATTGTGATGTGGATATGGGCAGGATACTGACAGGTTTATCCAGTAATTGCAGGGCTATGGACTCCTCATATATAGCAACGGCAAAATCATACCAGCTTGCAACCCCGGTATCAGACCAGTGGTAAATCCCGGCAGGTACTTTATTAGTCACCATCGCCCAGATCATCAGGGCCAGGTTCTTTGACCAGGTAGGAGAGCCCGTCTGATCTGCGACCACCCGGACCTCATCTCTGTCCTTCATCAAACCCAGCATCGTCTTGACAAAATTATTGCCGGTCACCGAATAAACCCACGAAGTACGGACAATAATTGAATTGCTGGTATAATTTTCACGCACCAGTTTTTCGCCCTCAGCCTTGCTTTTTCCATAAACAGACAGCGGACCGGTGGGATCCTCCGGAAGGTACGGAGTGGACTTTAAACCATCAAATACAAAATCGGTCGACAGATGTATAAAACGGGCAGAGATATCACGCGCAGCAGTAGCGAGATAACCCGTTCCTGTTGCATTCGTGGCATAGGCGATGTCCTTGTCAGATTCTGCCTTATCAACGGCGGTATAGGCTGCCGCATTGATAATGACATCAGGTTTGCCAGTTGAAATAACACGATTAACGGCCTCCCGGGATGTGATATCCAGATCATGGTGATCATAGGCGATCAGATTTATTTCTTTCGGTGCCGACTTGCAGAGGTCACGCCCGACCTGCCCGTTCTTTCCAGTAATCAATATTTTCATACTAGACCGCCCCCGGCCTGATTTCCGACAGCATAGTAATCCGAATATTTTGCAGGATATAACAGAAGATCAAAAACGGCTATTTGCAGAACGGTTGAGTTGTAAACAGCAGTTTGTTGCATCTATGAATTTTAGCCGTACCGAACGGCTATGCAAGTCCGGTACGGCTAAAAGAATTATTGCCTGGCAATAACTTGATAAAGTAAATCCAGTCTTACCGGACAGGGGTTATTTCCGTCGCCGGTGCCTTCTCGATCGAAACCAGTTCAATATCAAATATCAGGGTCGAATTCGGTCCTATCAGGCCGGCAGCACCTTCGCCATAGCCCAGTTTTGAGGGTATGAATACCTGCCATTTTGAATCCACCGGCATCAGTGGCACTATTTCCGTCCAGCCGGGTATTACCTGGTCCAGTGCAATCGTGACAGGTTCGCCGCGACTGTAGGAGCTGTCAAATTCGGTCCCGTCGATTAATGTGCCCCGGTAATGTACCACCACGGTATCACTCGCCTTCGGCTGGGCACCCGTGCCTTTGGTCAGAACTTTATACTGAAGTCCACTGGCCAGTTCCGTGATGTCCTTGTTCAGCTTGTTAGCAGCCAGGAATTTTTCACCCGCCGCCTTGTTTTCTTCACCGAGCGCCAGTTGACGTTTTTGTTCCTGTGCCTGGTAGTTGGCTACCGCCTGTTCCATTTCCGGTATGGTCAATTTCAGTTCGGACTTCGTAATAGTATCTGTCATTCCCTGTACCAGCGCCTTGCTGTCAATGTCCATCGCCTGGTTATTCACATTCTGGCCAATCTGTACGCCAACAGCATAGCTGAATTTCTGTTTATCTGATGTCAGCTCCTGTGCGGAGACACCAATAGTCAGGACAGGAAACAGCAGGGTTATCAGACAGATTTTTGATTTAAGCATAGGATAGTCCCGGGATTAGATTATAAGTGGCAGCTAGTGTAATGGAGAATACTTCGTATCTCAAAACTAATATCAGGGCTGAATTCCGGTTTATGGGACCGGGGTCATCTCAGGCGCCGGGGCCTCGGCGATCGACAATAATTCAACATCAAATATCAGCGTCGAATTTGGCGCAATCGGACCGGAGGCATTTTCACCATAGCCAAGCTTTGACGGAATAAAAACCTGCCATTTTGAGCCGACTGGCATCATAGGTACTATCTCCTGCCACGCAGGTATGACCTGATCCAGGGTTATGGTAATGGGTTCGCCCCGGCTATAGGAACTGTCAAATTCAGTGCCATCGATAAAGGTGCCCCGGTAATGTACAACAACCGAATTGGTTGCCTTCGGCTGTGCGCCCGTGCCTTTAGTCAGTACCTTGTACTGAAGTCCGCTCGCGGTTTCAGTGACGCCCGCATTCTTTTTATTTTCAGCCAGGAATGTTTCACCTGCGGCCAGATTTTGTTGCGCGACCTCCAGCTGACGTTGTTGTTCCTGTGCCTGGTAGTTGGCTACCGCCTGTTCCATTTCTGGTGTGGTCAGTTTCAGTTCAGCCTTTGTAATTGTGTCTGTTACACCCTGTCCCAGTGCAGCATGATCAAGATCCAATGCCTGGCCAACCATGCCCTGGCCAATCTGTACGCCGAGTGCATAGCTTAATTTTTCCTTATCAGTGGCGTACTGACTGTTTGTTGTCAGCGGTTCTACTGCGGCCTGCTGGGTCTCGGTCGTTTGCGGTTGTGCGGTAGTTACGGGTGTCTCTGGTTCCTTATTACACCCGGCAAGCATAACAAGAGGGAGCAGTGCGGATAGCAGACGGATTCTGGTTTTAAGCATGGGATTGTTCCGGGATTAGGTTATGGGCACCTCTAATAATTCATATTTTGTCATTCCCGCGAGGCGGGAATCCAGTACTAATCAAGTACCTGGATCCCCGCCTTCGCGGGGACGACGGCATTTATAGAGGTGCCCTTATGAGAGCGGCTAGTGTAATGGAGATTATGGTGTATCTCAAAACTAATTATCCTCTACGGAGTAGTCCAGGGCTCTAATCTCGTCATTATCCCCCTGCTATGGTTAGCTAATGTTGTATGGGGTATTCTCCGATGAAGATCCGGCGGTAAACTGGAAATGGACGTATTGGTTCTATTGCAAGGTCAATTTACAGGTTTGAACCCGCAGGCGAAAGTATGTTGATAAACTACAGGTACAGATACCGTTACCTGGCGTGTGTGTGATAACAGCACGGAGTTTACCAACAACGCTCTGTTCTTGAGGACACAGCAATGCAGTTTGATATTCATGGGTAAACCGACTCGAATGTGATTATAGAAAGTTTTAACGCCCGCTTTCGGGATAAAGGCACAATGCCTCAGAATTCTCCCGTTCTCTTGACGTATCGTCACCCACAATCAAACGTTACCTCGACATACTCAACGGCACTTTCATGGTCCGCTCATTACAACCATGGTATGCCAATATTCACAAACGCCAGGTGAAGTCGCCCAAAATTTACTTCCAGGACACGGGCATTATGCATGTCCTGCTGAATCTGACTGCCCATTCTGACCTGCAACATTATCCGAAAATGGGCTCATCATGGGAAGGATTTGCACTGGAACAGGTCATCCAGATTTTCCAGGCCGATGCCGGCGAGAGTTATTTTTGGGCAACCCACGCCGAGGCCGAACTTGATCTGTTATTGGTGCAGGGCACACAAAAAATCGGCTTTGAATTCAAATATACCTCCACCCCCAAAACATCTCGCTCCATGCACTCTGCCTTCCATGCACTCAGCCTTGAAAGACTTGAAGTTGGATCAGCTGTATATCATCTGTCCTGGTGATACCACCTATCCGCTAACAGAATTCATTACAGTAAGTAATCTGACGCAGTTAGTAAAAACAGCCAATAAGGGCAGTGTCGACTGATTCATGCTTGCTTGTTAATCCTGTCCATATTCTTTACTTGTCCGCCTATATAAGGGAAGATCACCAGCAACAGTCACACAATGATGTATTCAACGGTGAGCCGGCCCACTATGAATGAACATGAGATCAGGGAATTTGCTAATCGTGATTGGGCGAAACAGACCGAGCTTGACCGTAGTTTCTGGGTATCTGAATATCGGCTCAAGGGTTTTGCAGTTACGCTGGAAGCTTCCAGGATATTACAACAGCATATGAAAAGCGTCCGTCCCGAATGGCCGGATGCACAGGAACGGCAACGTGATCTGGAACATCACATCGCCTTCAAGCAATCGCTCGATAAGATCACCCATGGCCTCTCCTCTCGCTGAGCTGTTCAGCGATCTTGGTGCTGTTTTTAAACAGACTTCTTCCGGTTGGTATGTGTTTGGCGCACAGGCGGCAATCATGTATGGTGCAGCGCGATTGACAGCGGACGTGGACGTGACAGTGTTGTACGGTAATCGCCCTGTCGCGGATTTGATCGAAGTATTACAACGCACAGGTTTCAGTATACGAGTGGAAAATGCCGCCGCATTTGCAGAGCGCTCCCGGATACTGCCGGTAGTACATCTAAAATCCGGCCTTCCTGTAGACATTGTTTTTGGCGGTCCGGGGCTGGAGGAGGAATTTATGCAGCGGGTATCGCAATATAATGTTGAGGGTATTAACGTCCCGATAGCAAGCGCTGAAGACCTTGTCACTATGAAGATATTTTCCGGCCGCGAGAAAGATCTGAATGATGCACTGGCTGTTATCAGCACTCAGGGCAAAAAACTCAACCTCCAGCAGATCCGATCAATTCTTAAAACGCTGGAAACAGCTTTGGACAGGGCTGATTTGGTTAACACCCTTGATGAACTCGTTCAACGGTCGTAATAGTCTGCAGCAGAGCGGACCCGCATACATATATTCTTGTAAATCCTGTTAATCCTGTCTGAAATTTTTTATAGGAGCGGCGGCGCGCCCGCCGTGAATTGAACAACCCTTCGGCCTGGGGTCGGGCCTCCTAAGGCATGCACCAGAGCAACGACCCTTCTTGGACAATTACCCGAAACCACGCTTACTCGTAATGTGACCACATGCGCAGGACCTTAATTACTTTTTCCTTCTGCAGGACTTGATACACAAGGCGGTGTTGAACATTGATTCTGCGCGAGTGCGCGCCGGTCAAATCTCCAACGAGTTTTTCATAAGGCGGTGGCGTCTGATAAGGATTCCTTTCCAGTATGTTCAGTAGTTCCTCTGCGTTGTCTTTCAATCCTGCCGCAGCCAGTTTTTTTGCGTCTTTTTGTGCGTGTTTGGTGAAGTACAGCCTCCACATCACCAGTCAAGTTTCCCTGGGTGCTTGTCCATGTCCTCCGCCATGCCCTCACGAATAGATTCCCGCATGCCTGGTATCGAGAGCAAATAGAGCGTCTCGTTAATGGCGTTCCAGTCTTCTTCGGCAACAAGCACCGCATTGCCGCGTTTGCCGGTGATCATGATGGGTTTGTGGGTTTCAGCTGCCTCATCTATAAGGGTATAGAGTCTTGAGCGGGCTTCGGTTACTTTTAATGTAGTCATGGATGGAACACCTTGTTAAACGACTAAAACGTACGCTTTTACGCACGCTTTGTCAAGAGTCGACCCGGTATTTCCGGGTCGTCATTCTGGTGTACGCCAGAATTCAGTTAAAACAATTGTCTAGTGGATGCTGGTATTCACCAGCATGACAGGACCCCTGCCTATTTATCCTGAAAAATCCTGTTAATCCTGTCTATAATTTTTCCTCACCCATCACCCCCAACTTTTCTCCAGTGTTAAATTTCTGACTTGAAACTATAATACTAAGTGTTATAGTCTAACAGTATTGAATAAGGCACGGATGCTGAAAAATTGAGGATTTTCAAGACTAAATGGTTTGTTCGCTTCTCCCGGCAACATGAGATCGAGGACGCAGTTTTGTGTGTAGCGGTCGCAAATGCCGAAGAAGGACTAATAGATGCCGATCTTGGAAGTGGTGTGATCAAGCAGAGGATCGCGCGGGAGAACGAAGGTAAATCAGGTGGATTCAGGTCGATCGTTTTGTTTCGGTCAGGTGACAAGGCGTTCTTTGTATACGGTTTTTTGAAGAGTGCTCAAGGCAATATTCGGAAGGGTGAGTTAAAAGGCTTTAGAAAATTGTCGAATGAAATGTTGGGCTATGACAAGACCGCTATCGACAAGGCGTTGAACAGTGGTGCGATAGTTGAGGTGAAATGTAATGAGTAAGAGGTATCGAACTAACGCTCTTGGAGCAATCCATGAAACCGCATCGGATCTTCATGATGCAGGTATCATGGACAAGCGTACATTACGCAGTTTCGACAAACTTTGCCTGACTCCGGTGAGAGCGATGGGGGCTGAGGAAATCCGTGCACTGCGTCAACGTGAACGTGTGAGTCAGGCCGTGTTTGCTGTGCATCTGAATGTTTCTACGGGCTTGATCAGCCAGTGGGAGCGTGGCGAGAAGCATCCTGGCGGCGCGTCACTCAAGTTGCTGACATTGGTCCAGAAGAAGGGATTGGAGGCGATCACCTGAACTGTAGATTTTTTATCTTGTAAATCTTATTAATCCTGTCTGGATTAATAATATAAATAGACAGGATTTACAGGATGTTTCAGGATTAACAGGATTTTTATTATTTAAATCTTTTATCCTGTACATCCTGTCTAATTTTTTTATTCACCACTTCACTTTTCAGCAACATCGGTATCAGTTTGAGTCCGCTTAAATATCTTGGAATATAAACGCCTGGCTTATACAAACATCGCATCAACCAACCCAGATAAAACCGGTCCGCGAACTCCGGTATACGGGCCTGTCTGCCGGTTAAAAAGGCAATGGCCACCCCCGTACAGATGATGGCCGGCCTGTAGTCAAGCTGTGTCTTCAGAAAATATCCCAGTTTCTCCTGTACTCCGCCAGCCAGGTTTATCAGGATGAAACGGGGTCTTTTAGTATTAAGAATTTCCACAAGGTTGAAATCCAGAATATGTCCCTTGCCGTAGATGGGCGCCACATAATGATCACTGTCTGTTGGCGCCGGTTGAAAACTGACCATCTGTGCCGGTTGTAAATTGACCAGGCGTTATAGCGGTGTAGCGGCTCTGGATGCTCTTACAGCAGTGCCAACAGTAGCGCACGGTACTCGTCCGCATCCTCATGGGATAACACTGTGTAGCGGCTCAGGATGCTCTTACCTGGCAGACAGTGACGAACCTACAGGGTAGACGTTTGCGTTAATTCGAGTGACGTGCTCCCAGGACCCAGCATGTCATATCGCCTCTCTCACTACAGGTACACAGATAGGCACGGCGGTGGTAGTGGCAGGGGCCATGCCGGCAGACAGCGTCACCGCTGCGCTGACGATGGCGTGGTTCAGGCGAAAACCGGCGGGGGGACTGCTGCATCACTCGGGACGCCCCAGCCAGTATGCCGGCCTTGCATTCCAGGCCAAGCTCGCTGAATACGGCATGACCTGCTCAATTGGCCGTAAAGGAAATTGTTGGGACAATGCGCCGACGCAAAGCTGGTTTGGCAGCTTCAAGAACCAGAGGGTGTATGGCGAACGCTGCGAGACACGGGACCAGATAAAGGCCATGGCTTTTGAATACATCGAGGTATTCTACAACCGCAAACGGCAACCCTCGACGTTGAGCCTGTAGAAAAAGTCCAAAAATGCGAAAGATTTATGATTTCAAGGATACCAAAACCATTCCCGACCATGCGATCGTTTAATACAGAGCATCTGAGGAGGTCATATTTTTTATGAATCTCGCAAAAATACTTTTTCTACAGGCTCGTTAGGCGAGTCGTCGCTAATGCAATGGGTAGATTCACATTGCAACCGCACCACGGCAAGCTTCCAGGAAGACTGCATGAGGAGTCCGGTAGCCGAGGCATCTGCGGGGTCGATGATTCAGCTTTTTTACAGCCTCCGCAAGCGCTTTCTCAGTAACGGTTCTAAAGTCCGAAGCCCTTCGGGAAATATCTTCGTAGCAACCCATTGGTGTTTTCATTGGTCCCGCGCTGCCAAGCTGAATCAGGATCCGCGAAATAAACTTCCAGTCCGGTGTCTTTTTCAATGTCACTGCAGCGAGCAAATTCCTTGCCGTGGTCCAGCGTCAATGGGTGCCTCAACCCAGCAGGTATCTTTCTGAACGCCGAAGCCACTGCCTGGGCTTGTCACCGCCGCCGTCTTATTGACAAGCTTGGCCGCAAGCAGATAGCGGCGCTTGGGTTCGACCTGGGTGGTGATGTGGCCACACTGCCTTGCGCTGCTTCTACAGTAGCGCCCCCCAATCGCCAAACCGTTTACGCGTGGCCACCGGCTCGGGCCGCATAGCAATGCTGACACGCCCCGGTATCAAACCACGACCTGTCCCGTAGCGGTGCTGCCTGCGGCATCGGCACCAGCCGTTAAATAGTTGCCCTGCTTGGCTGGCATCCCGCTAAACCCAGCGCTACACCGTTGCAATGCTGATGCACAGCTTGAGATGGTCCGGGTATTCCAGCCTCAGGCGCGCCACCATGACAGCAGGCGATGTTTCTGCACCCAGGCCTTGCTCAACCTACTGCAGCAGCGGTGCATGCGCGCGGCTGCGGTGGTGACGTGGCTGGATTCTGCGCTGTAGGGCTTGCGCGTGCGCGCCTTGATAGCCAATACACCCAGCCTGGAATGATCGGCCCATTGCGCTTGATCTCGCGACTGCTGGTGGCGGGGTGGCGACCCAGGCGGCGGGCACAACTCGCAAACTGAGTTTATATAACTTCCAGTGATAGATTACGTAACGCTGTTCTGATGTAAGCTGTACATAGGACCTGAGGGGTTTCTCCGCTAGTGTGGTTGGGTCGCACTGCCCACGCTACCAGACCTGCTCTGCATGTCCGCTTATTTTCTAAACAGTGGTGCACTTGGAATTAGAATCCACCCTCATATTCATGACTCGATTGATGAAAAAAAGCGCGCGACCTGATAAGACCTGTGATGTCCTGCGAGGTTCAGCCCGTCTTATTGGTACGCTGCGCGTGCTTGCGGGGCTAGGAGTGGCGGTGGCCACGGGCGTTTGCCTGGCGCAGTCCGAATACGACTTGACCCAGACCCACGGCATACATCCCACCGGTATCACCTGGCGGCTCACCGGCGAAACCTGGAAGCTGCCCGGCGGTGACCGGGTGGGCATGGTCGGTGGCAACCTGCTGTTCGATGTCAACCGCAACTTCAAGCTCGGCGTCGGTTCGTACGGCGCGCTGCGCGGCAATCTGGGCGGCTTCATCACCTTGGGCGTGGCTGCGGAATTGCACGAGAGAATCACGCCCTCATTGAGGGGGGAAGCGGGCGTGTTTGTCGGTGGCGGCGGCGGCCATGGCGCCAATGCGCTGGCCGGCGGCGGGCTGATGCTGCGTGGCCATGCGGGGGTGAGCTATGACCTCGGGCGCCATGGCAGAGTCGGTCTGGGCTTGAGCCATGTCGCTTTTCCATCGGGCACCATCCGTAGCACCCAGCCTTACCTGAGTTATGAATATTCGTTTGACAGCGTGATCGGCCACGGCTGGGGCGGCGCGCTCGAAGGCATCGCCGCATCGGACAAGAAACTACTGGTGCGTCAACAGGAATTCGCATTGGTGGCGCGCGCCTATCGCATTCCGAATGGCGTGGTGCAGATCGGCGGCGCACCGCAGCACCCGAACATGCAATTGATCGGCGCCGAATGGTCGAGCTACCTCGATGAGCGCTGGTTCCTGAAGCTGGTAGCCGACGGCGCGATGGGCGGGCAGGGCAGCGGTTATATGCAGATTCTTGCAGGCGGCGGCTACCGTTGGCCGATCGCGCGCGGCACGGCGGTCAAGCTGCATGCCGCCCTGGGTCCGGCTGGTGGAGGTGGGGTCGAAACCGGTGGCGGCCTGCTGGTCAGCGCCGGCCTGGCGCTGCAGCAGAACATCAGCCGCCGCAACGCGCTCGAGGTCTCGGTCGAAAAAATGAGCGCACCCGGTCACAGCTTCAACGCGACCAGCCTGAGCCTCAAACTCAGTCATCAGTTCGGCCTGCCCGCTGCCAACGGTTTTGCCTCGTGGGGCGAACTGAGCCGCTTCGAACCTCAGCATTTGCGTGCGCGTTTTGCGAGCCAGACCTACTTCAAGGGCAGCTCCAACTGGCGCAACGGTAGCACCAAGAATACGGTTGGCAACCTCGGGGTGCAGCTCGACTACTTCATTCCCGGCCTGTCTTCGTCGGCCAATTTTTTCCTGACCGGCCAGGGGCTCGCGGCCTTCAGCGGCGGCGCTGGCGCATACATGACCGGCCAGCTCGGCGCCGGTGCGCAGTGGCCGCTGGCGGCGCGCTGGTTTGTCGAAGGCGAGGGCTTGCTCGGCGCGGCCGGCGGTGGCGGCCTGGCGATGGGCAGCGGGCTGGTCGCGCAGGGTAACGCCAGTGTCGGCTATCGGCTCTCGAAGTCCTTGTCGCTGATGGCGACGGCCGGTTACATGAAAGCCCTGCGCGGCGATTTCGCCGCCACCGTGCTGGGCATGTCGCTGGCTTATCAATTCACGGCGTTTGCGGAGAAGTAGCGCCGGGTTGCGTGCGCTGCCGAGTCGGCGACCCTGGCGGCAGTGATGAATTGGGTCGGCGCAAGCGCTGCGACCGGTTCACCCGCATGCAAAGGCCTTTACCGGCGATCGAACAAGTAGTCTGAACTCAACTTGAACAAGTAGCCACGACGGATAGGAAATTCAACCGCATGAGGTGTTGGCGCCGGTTGAAAACTGACCATCTGTGCCGGTTGTAAATTGACCAGGCGTTATAGCGGTGTTGTGGAATATGCGCATAACCCAGGTGTTTGCGCACCACAGAAGCGTTCCTGGATCCCGCCAGCGCGTTATCGTTGGACTGCCGGGGACGGGACTTGGTGAACTCGATCCTCAGCTTCTCCAGCAGCTTTGCCACCTTGTAGTTGATGTATTCCGAACCGTTATCCGAATGAAGGCCAAGGATGACAAACGGGAACCCATCCAGTCACTGCCGGATGACTGGATGCAGGTACGCCTCACTGATCTTCTCGCAGGTGGCGATAAACTGCATCTGTGTCACACAATCCACCGCGTTGATGTGATACACCCCTTTCACCCCATCCTGGTCGCCCTAGTGGACGCTGTCGATGCGGATATAACCCGGCAATGCCATTCGGCGGTGGCGCACGTCTCTGGCCAATGGGGACACCCGTCGGGTTGGTCTTGGTCCAATGCCGCCGTTGGTTCTGGTACGCACGACCACCGCGCAGGTTGTACAGATGGGAAACCGAAATGCCCGCCAGCCGTTCGAAACGCGCATCGCCAAACACCCGCAGGGCACGCCCCATGAGCTTCTTGGTGGCGGGCCCGGACAAGGTGTTATGCAATGTATCCATCTCGGCCAGCAAGGCCACATCTGCGCCTGTATAGCGGCAGATAAAGCCGTGTTTGGGCAGCCATGCCCTGACGCTTCATCAGCTTCCCGTCCTTGCGGTACTGTCGCACCAATCGTGTCACCTGCTGGCGTGACAGCCCGGTCATGCGCTCGATATAACGCAGCAACACGCCCTTGTCTGCACGCCCGTGTGGGGCGTAGCCAAACCGCTTGAGTACGCGCTCAATAAACTGATTGCGCCCCTCCTTGGGCACGCGAAAGGCAACCTCGCTCGTCCCGCCCAAAAATACCTTGACCTGCGCCAAGGTCCGTAGCCTCGCTTCTTCCATATTGATCACCATGCCTCGCATAATGACCGAATCCGCGCTTCAGTAACTCAAATTCAGACTCATTTCTCGGTGGAAATACGTGCTTCCTTCAGACTCATTTCATATTGGAAGAGGCTGGTGATTGACACGTTCCGGATAACAGCGGTAACATTGATTTATCGATGAAAGCGTCATAATCAGTTGTTCGTTAACCCGATAGGAGAGCCCTTATGAAAATTTCTTCCCTTGCCGCAGCCATTGTACTTGGCTTGTCCGGAACCGCCGCCTTCGCCCAGGCTGCCGATACCGGCTGGTATCTGGCGCCCACCGCTGGTATTACTCTGAATGACAGCGTCCGGACTAAAAGTACCGGCGGCGCTGTGGGTTTGGCGATTGGTAAGGTCTTGAATGAAAAGTTGAATGTGGAATTTGGCGGCCAGTACCTCAGGCTCGGCGGTAAAGACGAGCAAGGCAACATCGGCGTTGATGGACTGTACTTTTTCAACCGCAATCCAGACTTTGCACCCTACGCAATAGCTGGCCTCGGCCCTGTCCGGGAAGGGCGCGCTTCTGGCAATACACCAGCCAATGACAACCTGCTCGTCAAAGCAGGTTTGGGTTTTACCAAAAAATTGAGCCAGAACATTGACTTCCGCACGGATGCCCGCTACCAGTGGCATACCAACAAAACTGGCGTGGGGAACAACCTGGGTGACTGGGTCATCTCTGCCGGCTTGAACATCTACTTTAGCGACTGAACGCCAGCACCAGCGGCTTACGTGGCAGCACCTGCTTATGTGGCGCCTACTTATGTCGCACTCGCGCCCGTCGCAGTAACACCACCGCCAGCTGCGATGCCTGTACAACCTGCACCGGACTACGAGTTCGATCAGCGCGTCATGTGGTAGGGCTGGCAAGACGAGCAACCGCTCGTCTTGGGTGGCTCGTGCCTGTGGGGTCACGTGAGAGGCAAATTTCTGATGCGCTCGTGGACACAGATACGCACAACGGGCAAGCAGGGGCGGGTTTTCAGGTTCTTCGACACAAATTTCCAGAAGTATTTTCCAATCCAGAAATGAGTCTGAACGAAGTGAGTTGAATCTGGGTATTTGAACTCTGTTCTGATTCGGTCTGGTTGATAGGTGCTGCTTCGTTTTGCCTTGCTGGTTTTTCATCTCAAGCCGGTTTCTTGATTGCGGCAGAGATCGCTTGAAACAGCCTTTTGCTTGCATTGTGCAGCGCCAGGGCGGCGTCATTGTCGCTCATCTTGGCCGCTTGCGCATCCAGTTGTTCGAAGGTGATGCCTGGCTTGAGGTACTGATCGGTATCGGGTAAAGATTTGAACCTCTCATACGGCGTATGCAGGTTCTCGTAGCGGTATTGCTTGCGTTGTTTGCCCTTGGCATCGGTGATCGTCTCCGGGAAGAGGCACGGGCGGTGCAGGTTGACGTAGGGGTTGAGGTGCCAGGCACAGAAGGCGTTGACCAGGCTGGCGCAGTGTAGCGGGATATGCGCGTAGCCCAGGTGTTTGCGCACTACAGAAGCGTTCCTGGATCCCGCCAGCGCGTTATCGTTGGACTGTCGGGGACGCGACTTGGTGAACTCGATCCTCAGCTTCTCCAGCAGCCTTGCCACCTTGTAGTTGATGTATTCCGAACCGTTATCCGAATGAAGGCCAAGGATGACAAACGGGAACCCATCCAGTCACTGCCGGATGACTGGATGCAGGTACGCCTCACTGATCTTCTCGCAGGTGGCGATAAACTGCATCTGTGTCACGCAATCCACCGCGTTGATGTGATACACCCCTTTCACGCCGTCCTGGTCGCCCTGATGGACGCTGTCGATGCGGATGTGGCCCGGCAACCCATCCGGCGGTGGCGCACGTCGCTGGCCGATGGGCACACCCGTCGGGTTGGTCTTGGTCCAATGCCGCCGTTGGTTCTGGTACTGTTTGGCGCCGCGCCGGGTTGTACAGATGGGAAACCGAAATGCCCGCCAGCCGTTCGAAACGCGCATCGCCAAACACTCGCAGGGCACGCTCCATGAGCCTCTTGGTGGCGGGTCCGGACAAGGTGCTATGCAGCCGTATCCATTTCGGCCAGCAAGGCCACGTCTGCGGCGGTATAGCGGCAGGTGAAGCCGTGCTTGGGCGCCATGCCCTGACGCTGTGTCAGCTTCCCATCCTTGCGGTACCGACGCACCAATCGTGTCACCTGCTGGCGAGACAAGCCTGGCATATGCTCCAGGTAGCGTAGCAACACGCCCTTGTCTACACGCCCGTGTGGGGCCATAGCCAAACCGCTTGAGTACACGCTCAATAAACTGATTGCGCCCCTCCTTGGGTACGCGAAAGGCAACCTCGCTCGTCCCGTCCAAAAATACCTTGACCTGTTCCAAGGTCCGTAGCTTCGCTTCTTCCATGTTGATCACCATGGCCTCGCATAATGACCGTTTCTGAACTTCAGCAATTCAAATTCAGACTCATTTCTCGGTGGAAATACGCGCTTCCTTTAGACTCATTTCATATTGGATAGAGGCTTCATGTTGCGTGATCAGTTCAGGTCGTGTAGCATTCATTTAGCGGGCGTTATCGAAACCGCATCATGCCATAAATGGCCGCCTGCCTCTCTCGCTTTCGCCCTGCAAAGCGAAATAAATCAGCAAGCGTGCAGGATTTTGCAAGAGGCTCACTTAGTGTCCTACTTAAATACTGTCTCAAATCCGGGTCCACTTTAATGCAAGTCTTTACCTAGTTCACACCTACATTCATTCATTCGTCGTCTTCGTCATTCTTAATGTTCATATTCCAGAAATCAAATTTCACTCCCCTGCTGGCGCACGCACGCTGGCCTGCCCTGGCCCTGGTGGTCGTCTGGCTCGGCGGCTGCGCCCTGGCGCCCGGACTGACTATCGGCAGGGGCGTGCAAAAAACCAGCCAGTCGGAAAGTCCGAACGTCAGCACTTCCCAGGCCGACCAAGTCACTCCTGGCCAGACCCCGCCGCCTGGTGCGTTGATCAGCATCACACCTGAACTCATCAACCAGCAACGCGCTCTGGAAAAAACAGAACTGGGCGCTGATGTGAAAGCCCTGTTTGGCGAGGCCAAGCCTTATGGCATTGGCCCCGGCGATGTGATCAACATCGTGGTCTGGAACCATCCCGAGTTGGTGTTGGCTCCGGCAGGCGCAACACTGACGACCGATGCATCAGGTCTCGCCTCGGTCGGCAACGGCTACAACGTCAGCCCCGAAGGCTTGATCCAGTTCCCCTTGTTAGGCATCTTCAAGATTGCCGGCCTGACAGAAAACAAAGCCAGGGAAGAACTAACCCGCCACCTGTCCAAATTCATCAATGACCCGCAAATCACCCTGCGCGTGCAGGCTTATCGTGCCGGTCGTGTCTATGTTGATGGCGAAGTTCGCACTCCTGGCCTGCAGGCCATCAACGACATTCCCATGACGCTGCCCGAAGTCATCAGCCGCGCCGGCGGCCTGACGCCCACGGCCGATCGGGCCACGGTCGCCGTCACCCGCAACGGCATCACCACCGTGATCAACATGCCGCAGCTTGTCACGCTGGGCGTCAATCCGTCGCGGATCATGCTCGCCGCTGGCGACCTGGTGCGCGTGGGCAGCCTTGAAGAAACCAAGGTGTATGTGATGGGCGAAGTCACACGGCCCATGGCATTGCCCCTGCGCAACGGCCGCCTTACGCTCAATGAAGCGCTGGGTGAGTCGGGCGGCGTGAATTCAACTTCCGGCGATCCGCGCCAGATTTATGTCGTGCGCAGCCGAAGTGGCGACGGCGCTGCCGTGGCCGATGCAAACGCCGCCGCGACCCCCACCACGCCCGAGATTTACCACCTCGACGCCAATTCCCCAGCAGCGTACGCACTGGCCGAAGGCTTTGAGCTGAAATCGCGCGATGTGGTGTATGTCGATCCGGTGCCGCTCGTACTCTGGAACCGCGTGATCAGCCTTGTCCTGCCGAGCGCGCAGGCTGTCACTGTCACCCGCGAAGTCACCAAATGATGCCACGCTATTGATGAATAATATTCTGACCGTCTGCGTCGGCAATATCTGTCGCAGCCCCGTCGCCGAAGCGCTGCTGAAAGACCGCTTGCCTGGTCGCAAGGTCTGGTCTGCGGGCCTGCATGCCGTGGTCGGCCACGGTGCCGAAGCCACCGCCCGCGAAATAGCCGAGCAATACAAGCTGGACCTGTCTGCCCACCGCGCCCAGCAGATTGACGGCTGGATGTGCGCCCATGCTGACCTGGTGCTGGTCATGGAGGCCAGCCACCAGCAAGAGCTTGAAAAGCTCTACCCCACCGCACGCGGAAAAATCCGCCGCCTGGCCGAGTTCGGCCCGCAAGGGCCTTTCGACATTGCTGATCCTTACCGCCAGCCCCGCGCTGCCTTCGAAGCCGCCCATGCCGCCATCGCCCTGGGCGTGGACGAGTGGGTGCGCCGTATCAATCTTGTTTCGTGATGTCTGACCGAATGAACACCCCCCAATCTCCCATGCCCGCCATGCCCCTGGCAGAGTTTCAAGACGACGATGAAATCGACCTGCTGGGCTTGCTCGATGTGTTGCTTGACGCGCGCTGGCTCATTGCCAGTGTGACCGCGCTGGTCCTACTGCTGGGCGGTGCTTATGCCACCCTCAGTCGCCCGGTCTATGAGGCCAACGCCCTGATCCAGGTCGAAGACAGCATGCCCGGCATCTCTGGCGCCCTGGGCGAGGCGTCCAGTCTGTTTGAGATCAAATCACCTGCCACGGCCGAGATGGAGATCCTGCGCTCGCGCCTGGTGGTCGGCCAGGCCGTGGATGACTTGCAGCTGTACGTCACAGCCACTCCCCAATACCTCCCGCTGGTCGGTGGCTGGATCGCACGCCGTGCTACCGCACTGTCCACCCCGGGTTTTATGGGCATGGGCGGCTACGTCTCGGGTACGGAGTCCCTCCGCCTGGGTCAGCTTGATGTGCCTGCTGCACTGCAAGGCCAGCCACTGCTGCTGGTGGCGACTGAAGGCGGATTCGAGTTGAGCGACCCAGACGGTCAGCCGCTGGTGCAGGGAAAAATTGGTACGCCCGTCGACTTTGGCGCTGGGGACGACAAAGGCCGCATTTTGGTCACCGAACTCAAGGGCCGACCCGGCGCGCATTTCAACGTGGCGCGCTACTCCCGCCTGGACGTCATCGAGCAACTGCAAAAAGATCTGACTATTGCCGAACAAGGCCGCCAGTCCGGCGTGATTGCCATGCAGCTGCAAGGCACCGACCCGGAAAAGATCGCGCGCACTCTGAATGCGGTGGGCACCCACTATGTGCGCCAAAATGTCGAGCGCAAGTCGGCTGAGGCCGAAAAATCCCTCGCTTTTTTAGGCGATTTTCTGCCGCAGCTGAAAAAGCAGCTGGAAGACTCCGAAGTTCGATTAAACCAGTTCCGCAATCAGAATGGCACGTTTGACCTTGGTGCTGAAGGCACTAACTATCTTGCAACAGCAGTCGAACTACAGGGCAACTTGTTCGAACTCCAGCAAAAACGCCGCGAACACAGCGCCCAGTTCACC
>JBCKWF010000030.1:0-17713 GCA_038922895.1 Gammaproteobacteria bacterium | reverse complement strand
TCGCTACGCGGTGTTGGTTCTGTGGTGTTGTCGCTTCGCAGTTTTATTGGGGGGCGGTTTCATGCGCGGTTTGAATTGCAGATAGCCGCCATCGGTGTGACAAGGCGTGACTGGCCGTGACAAAAGGCAAGAATGGCACTTGTCCCATTTTCAGGCGGTGCAGGTCGATACCAGCTCGCGCGTCTGCCTGATTTCGGCATTCACCATCTTGGACAGCTCGCGCAGTTGCTGCCGACGGCAAGCGGGTTTGGCAGCTTCAAGAACCAGAGGGTGTATGGCGAACGCCTCAAGACACGGGGGTAGATAAAGGCCATGGCCTTTGAATACATCGAGGTATTCTACAACCGCAAACGGCAACACTCGATGTTAGGCGAGTCGTCGCCAATGCAATTGCTGGATGAATGGCTCAACACTCTTTCGACAGGAAAAACTGGTAGCATGAAACCCACCCCTTGGAAGACGAAAAACAGAGGGAGGGTCAAGTACCCCACCGAGAGGCATAACGCTACCATGTAATAGGAGTAGCGCAGGAGAAAAGGGACATTTCTACTTTACAGGGAAGGGGACATTTATATTTATCGTTGACACCCTTGATGGTGAACAGATGGCATTGGCTTGGGGATTTGCTACTATGGGGCGCGGCTAGCACACTGCACGCGGTGCTTCGCGTGTATGGGTACCCACAACTCAACAAGGAGATCGCACCATGACATGCAATCAGTTGAAGCAATACGGGCCCCTCGCCGGGCGCATTCTTCTGGCGTTCATTTTTATCATGTTCGGCCTCGGCAAACTCACCGGCTGGGACGGCACGCTGGGCCATATGGCAAGCGCGGACATCCCCATGGTTAGCGCGTTTCTGGTGCTCACCATCTCCATTGGACTCGGCGGCGGGCTGATGCTTGCGTTAGGATTTCAGGCGCGCAGGGCGGCTGGCGATTTTCCTGTTCCTCATTCCGGTCACGCTGGTGTTTCATCCATTCTGGGCCGACCCGTCGCAGATGAACAACTTCATGAAAAACATCGCGATCATGGGCGGCATGCTGTACATCATGACCTACGGCAGCGGGCCTTACAGCATCCAGCAAGAGAAGTGCTAGTAGTAGACGCAACGCGCGCATGGTAATGACGCAAGACGCGCGCTTCCGCACGGCTATCGAACGCATGGACGCGTTCAACCGCGCGGACCCCAATCACGAAATCGTCGCGGGCAAGGAGTATCCCAAAGAACTGCTCTACGCCGAACGCATGACCGCGCAGCTCGCACGCCTCGCGTCCGCTGCGTCAGAGGTCCTGCGCCTCGCGGTGCGTAGCCAGCACATAGGGCGCTGGACGATCCCGCGCGGCAACTACCCGATGGACCGCCGCGGCTACCACCAATGGCGCACCGAACTCGCCCGCTTCCACGCCCAAACCGCACGCGGGATTCTGCTCGTCGCGAGTTACGATGAAGCGACCATCGCGCGCGTCGAGAATTTACTGAAAAAAACGCACCTCAAAACAGACCCGGAGGCGCAGTTATTGGAAGATTCCGCCTGCCTCGTTTTTCTCGAACATTATTTTTCCGCCTTCGCGCAAAAACATGACGAGCAAAAACTCATCACTATTTTGCAGAAGACGTGGGGAAAGATGTCGGCGCAAGCCCAGCAAGCAGCACTTAGTCTGAATTTATCTGCCTCGAATCGTGCGCTGATCGAGAGGGCGCTAGAATAGGAATTCCAAGGACACCTCGCGCAGTACCGCACCCCCAGAAAACTGAAGTCAATCGAAAGATTGTTTGTTAGCGCTAAGTAGTAATGTCCCCTTTCTCCCAAATAGAAATGTCCCCTGAGTGACTAAACTCAGCCCCTGTTAAAACCAGAGGCGGGCATTTTGAAGTGGCCAAACTGCTGAGTCAAAAAGAAGTGAATCGAGCTCAGGTTTTGGATCTACTGGAGGCAAATCGGGTCAACCAGATATTGCATTGGCGACGACTCGCCTAACGTCGGGTGTTGCCGTTTTCGGTTGTAGAATACCTCGATGTATTCAAAAGCCATGGCCTTTATCTCGTCTCGTGTCTCGAAGCGTTCGCCATACACCCTCTGGTTCTTGAAGCTGCCAAACCAGCTTTCCGTCGGCGCATTGTCCCAACAATTTCCTTTACGGCCAATTGAGCAGGCCATGGCGCTACAAACCATCTTCACCAACCTGGCGGTGCGGGCGTCAAACAATGATGGCCTGAAGCAGTTTCAGGTGAACATGACCCTGGCACTCAAGGCACAAGCGCAGTGCAGATCGACCATAGAGGCGCTGGCGCTGGTCAAGAACCCTATGCCCTATATCCCAAGCCAACATCGCTAATGGGCCGCAACAGGTCAACAATGGCAATGCAAGCGCATCAGGGCATACCGGCACAAGTACGCCATCAGGTACGCACGCGGGAGATTTTCAAACAGCGCCAAACAAACTATTGGAGGTCAATCATGAACGGCTGGACATTGGAGCGGCGCAAGCGGCAAGCAGAGTTAATCAGACAGTGGGCACCGTGGGCTAAATCCACCGGGCCTAAGTCGCAAGAGGGTAAGGAGCGGGTCGCCCGCAACTCGTGGCGCGGCGGTCACCGGCAGCAACTGCGCGAGCTGTCCAAGATGGTGAATGCCGAAATCAGGCAGGCGCGAGAGCTGGTATCGACCTGCGCCGGCTGAAAATGGGCATAGTCAGCTCTTTGAACTCGCTCGTGTATTCTCAGCTTCGGTATCTTCATCATCTTCCTTTCCTTTGTGAGTGATATTCTATATCACCCTTGGAAGACGATTTTTCGGGGGAAGGTCAGTTGCAACCTCAACCCTGTTTGAAGGTGCCCGCCTGATTACCGGTGATGGCAGTCCTCCTGTAGAGAACAGTGCGTTTCTGGTCGAGTACGACCGTATCACAATGGTCGGACAGCGTGGCGACGTGACGTATCCGGATCACGTGGCCCGTGTTGATCTGACTGGCAAGATAGTAATGCCTGCGATTATTGATACGCACAAGCATCTTGCGGGTGAATGCGAGATGTTAATTGGCCAGCTGCGTGCACTTGCGTCTTTTAGTGTTGGCGTGGTGATGAGTCTGGGACAGGACGTTACAGATGTCCCGTTCGAGGTACATGAGGAGATGATCCCCGGTACCGCGCGGATCTATTCAGCCGGACGCGGTATCACAATGCCGGATCCGGGCCGTTCAGAAGCACCTTACTGGATCAAGACAGCAGAAGAGGGGCGTGCAGCCGTACGCGAACAGGTGGAGAGAGAAGTCGATATTATCAAGATCTGGGTCGATGATCGGGACGGCAAATATCAAAAAATGCCTCCGGAAATCTACAGTGCCATCATAGATGAGGCACACATGAATCGTACCCGGGTAACCGCGCATATCTTAGCGTTGGAAGATGCGAAGGGCCTGCTGCGTGCCGGTATCGATGCGTTTGCACACGGGGTTCGTGACCGTGATTTGGATGATGAAGTCCTGCGGCTGTTCAAATCGCATCCGGATGTCGTGGTTGTACCGAACCTGGCTGACCGTGGTGTAGCAACAGATATGAGCTGGCTGAAAGGCAGTATTCCTGATGAAGACCTTGCCAAGCTACAGGCAGCCGCGGTCGATGATCCAAAGGCACAACAGATATATGCAATCCAGGCGCGTAATCTTGACCGCATGAACAAGGTCGGTATCAAGCTTGCCTTCGGTACGGATGGCAGCATTCCCTGGGCCGCACATGTCGAGATGGAAGACATGGTCGCAGCCGGTATGACACCGTCTGAAGTGATAGTGACAGCTACCAAAAAATCGGCCGAGTTTATGGAACTGTCCGACTCCGGCATGATTGTCAACAAAAAGGTCGCTGACTTTATCGTGCTGGACGCAAATCCGCTTGAAGACATCATCAATACACGGCGTATCAATGCAGTTTATATTCGCGGTGTGAAGTTAGAGAGATAGCGGATCGGACGGGAACAGAATTATTTCTGTTCCCGTGTAGTCTTGTTGTTGCCTGGGAGATATCGTTTGTAGTATTTAAATTCATGAATGCGGCGGGATTATCTGTAAAATCTACAGTTGTGAGTCTGTGTTGCAGATACCAGTTGTCTGTTTTACGTTTCCCCTGGGCGAGAAACTCCAGTAAAGAACCCAGTAAACCCGTTTTCATTAAGGCGAATACCGGTTGTGCTCGCCCATGCACAACTGCCATACAGATATCTGCATCATCTGACCTCAAGTTCCTGTAAAGTCTGGCAACCAGATCTCCAGGTAGAAAAGGGGAGTCGCATGGAACGCATACCATCAGTTCGGTTTTTGCGATTTCCATACAACTGGCCATACCGGCAAGCGGACCTTGAAATCCGTCAGATTTGTCCCTGATCACAGGACAATTAAACTGCTGATAAACATTAATATTCCGATTTGCACTGATAATCAGTGAATGCGTCTGTGTCCTGATTGAATCAATGACATGGGCGATCAGCGGTTTTCCTGAAAACTGTACCAAACCCTTGTCTTCTCCCTGCATACGTCTGGCTTCGCCTCCGGCAAGGATAACACCAGTAATCCGGTTATTATTAACGGTCATTGCCGGCGAGTTATCAGGAGTTGTTTAAGTTCAGGTATACAGGAACCACAATTGGTCCCGGCGCGTAAACACGCCCCGATCCCGGCAACATCAGTGAGATTATTTTCAGTGATTGCCTTCAGCAGAGCATTGCGGCCCACACTGAAACAGGAACAGATAATAGTACCTGGATCCGGGGAGTAATCTGCTGGCCTGCCAGCAAGCAGGCAGGCACGCTGGATTTTTTCCAGGGACGTTTCCCTGAATAAACCCTGCAACCAGTTTCTATCCGGTAGTTGAGACTGGTTTCGGGCAACGAACAGACAGCTTTCCAGTTTACCTGCCAGGACATTCGCAGCACGATAGCGGTAAATGGCCGGATCGCTGTATTCCAGCCAGTCATGTGGGCCATTGTCGCATTGCATGAGGGCCCTTGCGAATTGCGGCCAATCTGCCGGAATTTTTTCTCCGGCAAGTTCGTAATGCCAGTAACCATCGCCTTTATAACTGGCCCAGTAATCAACAGGTGGATGTTTAATAGCGTTGCGGGTGACCAGAAAACCTTCCCACAGCATTTTTAGCGGTGTTATGTTGACAGGCGTGTGTTTTAGTTCTGGCTGTCCGGACACCGGATCGGTTACCGGATTTACGATACTGTTTATGCGTGCCCGGGATGCGTATTGATCGTTCCAGTGCATCGGTACGAACAGGCTGCCCTGGCCTTGTTCAGCCCGGACCTTGCTTCTGACGATAACGGAGCCCCAGCGACTGGAAATGCGTGCAAGTTGGCTGTCTGCAATCTGCATGCGTATGGCATCTTTAGGGTTAATATCAACATAGGCTTCATTGATATGTTGCGACAATCGTGCTGACTTGCCGGTACGCGTCAGTGTATGCCAATGATCGCGTACACGGCCTGTGTTTAATACAAGCGGGAACTCTATATCGAGTGGATTTCCCGATGCCTGGTTGGCAACGGCGATGAATCTGGCCTTGCCATTAGGGTGAAAGAATTTTCTGCTGGCCAATAAATGATCTGAAGTTTCCCGGATTGGCCATTGTACCGGTTCGAGTCCGGCATACTGTTCATCGTTCAGACTGGCCAGTGCCGAGATATTGAAGACTCGCTCGCCATTATTTTCGTATCCTGAAAGCTGTGCATGTTCACGGAAAATATCTGCAACTGATGTATACATGAATGACTTTTCATAACCCATAAATTTGGCTGCCTGCGTAATAATCCACCAGTCCGGCCTGGCTTCACCCGGTGTATTCAGGAATTTTCTCTGGCGTGAAATACGGCGTTCCGAATTGGTCACCGTACCGTCCTTTTCACCCCAGGTGAGAGCAGGTAACAGAATGTCTGCATGTTGTGTCGTGTCTGTATGCCGCATGCAGTCTGAAACGATAACAGTCTCGCATTTGTCCAATGCTGCCCGTACTTTATCGGCATCTGGCAGACTCACGACCGGGTTGGTAGCCATGATCCACAGGGTTTTTATTTCGCCACGATCGACCGCATTGAACATATCCACCGCTTTCAGACCGGCTTTATTCGCTATCGTATTTGTGCCCCAGAATTTACCTACACGTTGGATATGTTCCGGATTGTCGATGTCCATGTGTGCTGCGAGTTGATTGGCCAACCCGCCGACTTCACGTCCACCCATTGCATTCGGCTGTCCGGTGATAGAGAACGGTCCCATGCCGGGTTTGCCTATGCGTCCAGTTGCCAGATGACAATTAATAATAGCGTTGACCTTGTCGGTACCCTGGCTGGATTGGTTGACCCCTTGGGAAAACAGGGTGACCGTTTTATCGGTGCGTGCGAAGAGTCGAAAAAACTCCGCAACGTCTATTTCGTTTAATTCGCAGATTCGTGAAACATCCGGGACAGAAGCAGCATCTTCCTTTGCAGTCTTTATGGCTGCGGCGAATCCCTCGGTATGGTTTTCGAGGAACTCCCAATCGAGAGCATCTTCCCGCCGCAGGTGATTCAACAGGCCATTGAAAAATGCGACATCTGTGCCGGGTTTGATAGGCAGGTGCAGATCTGCAGTATCACAAGTCACTGTTTTGCGTGGGTCGATCACGACAATTTTCAGGGACGGTCTGTCAATTTTTGCCTGGATGATACGCTGATAAATTACCGGATGGCACCAGGCGGTGTTGCTGCCTACAAGGACGATTAAATCCGCCTGTTCCAGATCAGAATAGCTACACGGGACAAAATCTGCGCCAAAGGCACGCTTATGTCCGGCCACGGCGGATGCCATGCACAGGCGTGAGTTCGTATCAATATTGGCGGTACCAATAAAACCTTTCATCAGTTTATTGGCAACGTAATAATCTTCGGTCAGTAATTGGCCGGAGACGTAGAATTCGACGGACTCAGGGCCATAATTCCTGATGCTTTGTTGAATTCTGCTGGCGACCTGCTGTAGTGCTGTATTCCAGTTGACACGCTCACCATTAATTTCAGGGTACAAAAGTCGCCCCTCCAGATCGAGTGTTTCAGCCAAGGCTGACCCCTTGGAGCAGAGACGACCAAAGTTAGCAGGATGCTCCGGATCGCCTTTTATATTGATTTTACCGTTATTTTCTGCTGATGCGAGAATGCCGCAACCGACCCCGCAATATGGGCAGGTAGTACGGGTTGATGAGGTGGAGTTTATAAGGTCAGTTGCTGCAGACATGATCAAGTTTCGTTCCGTATCTTGTCGGCAGAATGTGATCCGGATTTTTCAAGAGATAGATAGATCATATTGTCGCTAATACGGACCGGAAAATAATTGGTACAGCCGGAGTCCGGGCCGGTAGCTTCACCGGATTCGAGTGAAATTACCCAGTTGTGCAAAGGGCAGCTGACCCGTCTGTCATAAACAATGCCCTGCGATAATGGACCGCCCTTGTGCGGGCAACGGTCCAGTAACGCAAAAACCCTGTTTTCAGTGTTACGAAACACGGCAATATCACCGTGATCGCTTTTCACCACCCTGGCGCCAAGTATCGGGATGTCTTCTAACAGACCAACTTGTATCCAGTCCATAATCAGATTTCGCCCGCAGTTTGTGCGGTTGACATATCGATTTGTTTAATCGGCATAAATTCCCGCTGGTCCTTCGCATTCGCAATGGCCGCCCATGGATCTACCTGTGCGTGTATCTGTGAGTCGAGGAAGCGCTGTGCGAGTTTTTTGCGGCCAACTGGGTCAGCGACGATCTTTTCTTTCACATAAGCAAGCCCAACTCTTTCTATCCATGGCGCAGTGCGTTCCAGATAGCGTGCATCTTCCCGATAGAGCTGCATGAATGCGGCGCAGTATTCCTTTACCTCTTCATCTGTGGTGACCTTGCAGAGGAGATCAGTTGCACGGATTTTAACTCCGCCATTGCCGCCGACATGCAGTTCCCAGCCGGAATCCACTGCAACAACGCCGAAATCCTTGATGGTTGCTTCGGCACAATTACGTGGGCAACCGGAGACCGCCATTTTGAATTTATGCGGAGTCCATGCACCCCAGCTCATTTTCTCGAGATCGATGCCCATTTTCGTCGAATCCTGTACGCCAAAGCGGCACCATTCAGAACCGACACAGGTTTTTACGGTTCGTAAGGCCTTGCCATAGGCATGACCGGAAACGAAGCCTGCCTTGCTGAGATCGCCCCAGACACTGGGCAGATCCTCTTTTCTGATACCAAGCAGGTCAATGCGTTGTCCCCCGGTAATTTTAAGAGTGCGGACCTTATATTTGTCGGCGACATCTGCAATAGCACGTAATTCTGCCGGGTTGGTCACGCCACCCCAGATACGCGGTATGACCGAATAGGTGCCATCTTTCTGGATATTGGCATGGGCCCGTTCATTGATGAAACGTGACTGGGCATCATCCTTGTATTCGTTGGGCCAGGCACAGATTAAATAGTAGTTCAGGGCCGGGCGGCAAATATGACAACCATCCGTTGTTTTCCATTCGAAAAGATGGCGGATATCATTCATGTTCTTTAATGAGCGCTCGACTATGGACTTACGTATCTCTTCATGGGTGTATTCCGTGCAGGGACATACAGGCTTCTTTCCTGTCTGTGTGTAATCTGCACCGACAGTTGAGGCCAACAGATCCTCGACCAGTCCGGTACAGGAACCACATGAGCTTGATGCTTTCGTATGCGCGCGGACTTCATCCAGCGTAAACAGGCCTTTTTCCATGATGGTTTTAACGATGGTGCCTTTGCAGACACCGTTACAACCGCATATTTCGGCAGTATCAGGTAATGAGGCAGTGTTGCTCAGTCCACCACGACCGGAATCACCGATATGCGCCTGTCCGAACAGCAGGTTCCCGCGTATACCGGAAATATCAGTCTGGTCCCGCATCAACTGGAAATACCAGGAGCCATCCACGGTGTCTCCGAATAACACGGCGCCTTCAATTTTATTATTTTTAATGACCAGTTTTTTATATACATTTTGAGATGAATCCTTGTAGACAAGATCTTCAGTTTTGTCATTGCCGAGATAGTTGCCGGCAGAAAACAAATCAATGCCGGTTACTTTCAGTTTGGTTGAGGTGACCGAGCCTTCATATCGCGCAATACCATATTCGGCAAGATGGTTCGCGCAGACCTTGGCCTGTTCAAATAAAGGCGCAACCAGCCCGTAAGACATGCCACGGTGCTGGACACATTCACCCACAGCGTAGATGCGGGGGTCATATGTCTGCATGGTATCGTTGGTAACGACGCCGCGTTCGCAATATAACCCGGACTGTTTTGCCAGTTCCATATTTGGACGGATGCCCACGGCCATAACAACCAGATCCGCCATAACTTCCTTTCCGCTTTTGAAACGTACACCGGTGACACGGGTATCACCGAGTATGGCTTCAGTCTGTTCCTGCATAAGGAACTTCATGCCGCGTTGTTCCAGTGATATGCGCAACAAATCGGCGGCCGTTTTGTCGAGTTGACGTTCCATCAAACAATCAAGCAGATGCACAACAGTGACATGCATGCCTTGTTTCATCAGTCCATTCGCCGCCTCAAGGCCGAGCAAACCGCCGCCTATAACAATTGCATTCTTGTATTTTGTTGATGTTGCAAGCATGAAATCCACATCATGAATATCGCGGAATGTAATCACGCCGGGCAGAGTATTGCCGGAGACAGGTATTACGAACGGACTGGATCCTGTGGCCAGAATGACACGATCATATCCACGTGCAGTTCCATCTGCAGCATGGACTGTTCGTTCGACGCGATCAATCCGGGTAACAGTATTGCCTTTCAACAGGGCGATATTATTTTCTGCATACCACGCTTCACTATTGATCATGATTTCATCTATGGTTTTTTCACCCGCGAGAACAGGTGATAATAATATGCGGTTGTAATTGCCATAAGGTTCGGCACCAAATACGGTGATATCGTACTTTTCCGGGACCAGCTTAAGAAGCTCTTCCAGCGTGCGCACACCGGCCATGCCATTACCAATCAGGATCAGTTTCTGTTTCTTCATGATTTTTTTCCCAAGATCTTTGCCTAATGTGTCTCACATTCCACCAGGAAGGAGATCACTTCCTCGCGTAAGCTGTAATAGTCAGGATGAGACAGTAGTGCCTTGCGACTGCGAGGTCGTGGCAAGTCAACTTCCATGATTTTGCCGATTGTTGCATGGGGCCCATTGGTCATCATGACAATACGATCTGCAAGCAGGATAGCCTCGTCTACATCGTGGGTGACGATAATTGCGGTGACCTGGGTTCGGGTCCAGACTTCGAGTAGTACTTTCTGTAATTCCCAACGTGTCAGTGAATCCAGCATGCCGAAGGGTTCGTCCAGTAAAAGTAATTTGGGTGACAGGGCGAAGGCGCGTGCAATACCTACCCGTTGCTTCATTCCGCTGGATAGTTCCGATGCCTTTTTATGCATGGCATGGGTCAGACCGACTCGTGACAGATAATATTCCACAATGTCATTACGGTCCTTTGAGGTTGCATGCGGGTAAACACTTTCCACACCAAGGATCACATTTTCATAGGCAGTCATCCAGGGAAACAGGCTTGGCGCCTGAAAGACCACAGCACGGTCGGGGCCGGCAGACCAGAGTTCCTTTTTTTCGAGGATGATGCCGCCGTCACTGATTTCGGTCAGTCCCGCTGTCATCGAAAGTACCGTCGATTTGCCACAACCTGAATGACCTATAATGGAAACAAATTCACCCTTGCGCATGTTCAGATTAAATTTGTCAACAACAGTCAATGGGCCTTTGGATGTAGGGTAGGTCTTGCTGACATTATAAAACTCAAGGTATCTCGGATCACCAAGGTGCTTTTGATAATTCCGGATAGTCGATGGAGGTTCCTGGGTAACTATTACATCATCGGTGGTCCTGGGTTTAATATTGGGAAGCTGGATAATATTGCCAGCCGTTTCTTCCATACCGACGGAAATCAAATATTGGGTTATTTCGTTACGTAGCTGCTTGAATCGATCGTTATGGTTGATCGATGTGCGATGCCGCGGCCTTGACAGATCTATAATAAATTCCGGGCCGAAGTTAGCCCCCGGCCCCGGATTTAACGGAATAATACGGTCTGCCAGCATGAGTGCTTCATCAACATCGTTGGTAATCAGGACAACCGTTTTGCGTTCCTGGCCCCATATACGGATGATCTCGTCCTGAAGATTAGCCCTTGTCAATGCATCCAGTGCGCTTAGTGGTTCGTCGAGTAACAGGATATCCGGACTGGCTGCAAGGGCGCGTGCGACATTCACACGTTGACGCATTCCTCCGGAGAGTTCCGCCGGACGACGATGTGTCGCATGGGTCAGACCTACCAGTTCGATATATTTTTCGACATGTGTTTTGCGTTGTGCCTTGCTCCAGTCTTTATAGGTGGCATCCACCGACAGGGCGATATTGCCATAGACAGTCAGCCAGGGCATGAGAGAGTAATTCTGGAACACTACGCCACGGTCAGGTCCGGGTCCATTAATGGGACTGCCCTGTTTCAGAATTTCGCCCTTGTCCGGGGTGATCAGACCGGCGATGGAGGAGATTAATGTTGTTTTGCCGCTGCCGGAAAATCCAACGATGGCAACGAATTCCCCTTCATTGATTTCCAGATTTATGTCCTTTAGTACCGGCGTTTCAACTTTCCCGGTTCGATAGGTTTTACAAAGATTACGGACAGACAGGTAAGACATGGTCAGAGGTTCTTTACAAGGTCTTGCCAAAAGAAAACAGCTTCTGCAGGGTCAGCATGATCCGGTCCAGCAGAAAGCCAATGATGCCAATCGTAAATACGGCAACCATGATTCTACCGAGTGACTGTGAACTGCCATTCTGGAATTCGTCCCAGACAAATTTCCCCAGGCCGGGATTCTGTGCAAGCATTTCTGATGCAATTAATACCATCCAGCCGACACTCAGTGATAATCGCAGGCCAGTGAATATGTAGGGTAATGCACTCGGTATTACAATCTTGCTGACGGTTTTGAACCAGCCGAGTTGTAATACCCGCGAAACATTCATCAGATCCTTGTCGATGGATGCAACGCCAACGGCTGTATTTATTAAAGTTGGCCATAACGAACATAAGGTCACGGTAATGGCCGATGTTATGAAGGATTTCTGGAACATGGGTGATTCAGATACATAAACAGCACTGACTATCAGCGTGACGATGGGTAGCCAGGCCAGAGGCGAAACGGGCTTGAAGATTTGTATCAGAGGATTCAGTGCTGTGTTCACGGTGCTGCTAAGGCCGCAGAGCACACCGACAGGGATGGCAATAATTGATGCCAGAAAAAATCCGGTAAAAACCGTCCAGAGGCTGGTAATGATCTGATCGAAATAGGTCGGCCTGCCTGTATAGGGACGTATACTGACCTGGGCTGCCGGGTTTTTTGCCAGAGTATCCGCATTACGCAGTTTCTGCCTGTCATAAAACGCCATTTGCTTTTCACGTTCCTGGTAGTGTTCATTGATCAGGTTACCCGCTTCTGTCCACACGCTGACAGGGCCTGGAATAGTTCCAAGGCTGCTCTGGATCCTGGCGGCGGACCAGTCCCAGATCGCCAGAAACAGGATAAATGCAATAACAGGTATACCCATGATTTTAAAGAGTTCACGTATCTGCCCGGCGGGGTCCTCTTTGATGCAGAGTCTGATGATGGGAATACCCCATGTCATCCCGGTTAATTCCAGAAAATTGACGATGCGCGTCGAAATGGCAATCTTGCCTGCACCTGATGTTACTTTAATCGGGACATTCACTATCTCCACCCTGGTGTCATGGTCTTTGCTCGGCAACTCTTTCAATACAGTATTTGTTTTCATGGTTAATTTTCCAGAACCCTTACTTGACTACATCGTTCCCCTTAAGACCGATAGAAAATTTCTCAAGATAAGCATTCGGTTTATGTGCATCGAAACTGATGCCGTCAATAAAGGTGTTGCTATTTTCCGGGCGGAAACCGGTTACCTGCTCAAAATCCGGAAAATCTGTTGCCGGTATTTTCCCTTCGGCGATCAATTCTTTTGCCGCTTGTGTATAAATGTCAGGACGGAATACCTTCTTTGCCATCTCCAGGTACCAGTCGTCCGGCTTCTGTTCCGTGATCTGGCCCCAGCGTCGCATCTGGGTCAGATACCAGATTGCATCGGAATACCAGGGATAGGTGGCGTGGTAACGAAAAAATACATTGAAGTCCGGTGCATCACGTACATCGCCTTTTTCGTACTCAAACACGCCAGTCATGCTGTTGGCGATAACTTCATAATTGGCGCCGACGTAATTGGCCTGTGAAATGATCCTTGCCGCTTCAGTCCGGTTTTTATTGTTTTCCTCATCCAGCCATTTGCCGGCGCGGATTAATGCCTTGATCACAGCGATATGGGTATGTGGATATTTGTCTGCCCATGCCCGGTTGACACCGAATACCTTTTCTGCAAGATTGGCATTAATGTTGTAATCAGCGATGACGGGTACACCGATCCCCTTGAATACGGCCTGCTGGTTCCAGGGTTCTCCCACAGAGTAGCCATAGATTGTGCCTGACTCCAGCGTGGCCGGCATCTGCGGCGGGGGCGTGACTGAAATTAATACATCACCATTGCGCTGGCCACTGCTATCTCCACTTGACGGTGCATAGTAACCTGGATGAATACCACCGGCAGCCAGCCAGTAACGCATTTCATAATTATGTGTGGAAACGGGAAAGACCACACCCAGATTAAAAGGCTTGCCTTGTAACTTGTAGCTATCGATTACAGGTTTGAGTGCATCAGCCTTGATGGGATGTTCCGGTTTGCCATTCTGCATCGGCACGAATTTTTTCATTTCGTTCCAGACTGAATTGGAAACGGTAATGGCATTGCCGTTCAGATCCAGAGATATCGCAGTAATAATGTCCGCTTTGGTGCCGAAACCGATGGTTGCGCCAATGGGCTGACCGGCGAGCATCTGTGCGCCATCCAGCTCACCATCAATGACCCTGTCCAGCAGAACTTTCCAGTTGGCCTGTGCTTCCAGGGTCACGTACAGCCCTTCGTCCTCGAAGTATCCTTTCTCATAGGCGATGGCCAATGGCACCATGTCTGTTAATTTGATGAATCCAAATTTCAAATCCTGCTTTTCAATATTATCAATTGCATGGACGGGACTTTGCCCTGTGAATATGAGGGATAAAAATAGCGAGCATATACCTGTCCTGAGCAGGAGTATTATTTCGATAAACCCATATTTCTTCATAATGTAAACCTCCAGAATAGTGTAAGTTCAATATAATCAGCCAAAAAAAAGCGTCCTGAAACCAAACCATATACAGTTCGTTTCACGGACGCCTTTGCCCATGCAAAAACACTCATTCTGCGGGCACGTGATCTTTACCCGTTTTGTCGTCGTTAACAAAAACTTCAGAACTGGTTAATACAATGCAATATCTTTGCCAAGCAGATGCAATGGGGAGATTTTATGCTGTATAGCAAAGTTTATCGGGTTAAAACACATATTATCGATACCAGGCAGGGATAATTATTGCACCAAGATAGCAGTATCTTGTGCGGGCACGCCCAATAACAGAGCAAAACAGCTGTTCAAGAATTGATTTTTGCCAGCTGTTCAAAATCCAGTGTCATGGTTTTGACTGCAAATGCCTTTATATAAGTCAACGGATCTTCAGGATTGAATATCTTTCCGTCAATATAGGTGTCCGGGCCCATCTCAAATCGCCTGGCGTCATCGATGAGTAACCAGGGGTCTGGATAGCCTGCCTTCAGATTTATAGTTGATTTTCGGGGCGGGCAAGTCAAGTTCTGCAACTGCCGTGCGATAAATATCCGGCCGATTCACGGAGTCTGCCAATCGTTTGATATTGATATAATGGTCCAGCTGTCCCCATCGGTAGATCTAACTGTTGATCCAGATTGCATGGGAACACCAGGGGAAATTGGCGAGATATCTATGGAATACATTAAAATCAGATAAATTTGCCGGAATGCTGACAGCACTATTTTGAAAATTATCAGCCATTGATAGTTTAATCATATCCGGTGACACACCCAGGTAATCAGGGCGGGAGAGTAAGTCCACTACTGAAGGCCGGTTTTCCGGAAGATCAAGCCATTGTGCGGACTCTATCAGGGACTTGATCAGGGCGAGATGGGTGTTCGGGTATTTATCCGCCCATTCCTTTGTTACCCCAAGTACCTTTTCCGGGGAGTTGTTCCAGATTTGATAACCGCTAATAAGTATTTTGCCGATATTTTCTTTTACAGCACAGGAACTCCACGGTTCGCCAACACAATAACCGTCAATTTGACCGCGGTTCAGGTTGTCAACCATATAGGCTGGCGGGATTACGATCAGCCCTGACAGGACTTGAACCTGTAACCCTCGGGTTCGAAGATTTACCTTAGCAATAAAGGGGCTTTATAAATCAACATCTTGCGACGCTCGCAAATTCTGAAAATAGTCAGAATATAATCTAAACTAGCGTAAATAAGTCACAATAAGCTACGTTATGGCTACAGAGAATATAAGAAATGTCTATGCACGGTTATCCAGATATTTTGCTGATAACCGTGCACGGACAGCACAGTATAGTACAAAATTAACGTGCAGCGACCCTGTCACGTTATTAAGAAGTTATACCCAATCATGAAAGCACACGAGTTCTGTCACAACTTTAGGAGCGGGATTCGCGTCATGTTCGATTGGAGATTGTTCTGTGCGTCTGAGTGGCTAATCGAGCATCGTGATCTGTCGCTCCCCGAGGATGCGGCAAATCTGTTCACGCCTTGGTATGCACTCGCCGATGGCTCAGTTTGTAGCTACGACTCCGCCGGTGCATTGATTTCGTCCGTTTCAAGCAATCAACAGCTTCTCGCGTATCACAATATCCAAGCGTCCACATCTGCCGAGACCTTATTGACATTGCCAGCTTATGAACTCAAGAACGGCGCAGTCCTTTTGCTGGACGGCAATCATCGCGCTGTTTCCACGCATCTGTCAGGGGCCAAGAAACGGCTGGCGCTGTTTATTGTATGCGGTCCGCTCAGTATCAATGTACTGCCTGACCTTAGGCATTGGGCATAACAATGCGCTGCACGCGACGTGCGAAGACGCACGCGCGTGAGCGCAGGCGTTATACGGGAGAATAAAAATATGAATACCTCAAAAGGCACTCGACTCGTTAATGACTTCACCGAAACCTTAAATGCACTTAAAGGCATGAGCGTTAGCCATACGTCTATTTCACGAAACGTATTCGAGTTTAAGGGCCATGCCAATTGTTTGTTGTATATAAAAGGCAGGGCAGAACAACCGTGCCGGTGGGGAGTCACTGCCAATGTCATTGCTAGACTTCAAGCCCAACCGGAAAAATGGTACGTCATTCTCCTATTTGAATCTTATGAGAAAGGATATCTGCTTAATTCGAAAGACGTAAAACACTATATTCAGAACGTCTGGCCTATAGGTAGAGACGGAGACTATAAACCAGCGACTGGTTCGTATCTATCAAGGAACTCGGCACTGCATTCAATAGATGATTTTATGAAAATAATAGACAACGTATAACGAATCACTCAAGCCGACCCGGAACAACGCTGGTTTGATTTTGACAAAGGTCTGTGGCCGGGCGGCTTACTTCAGGCGTTGAGGCTGTAGAAAAAGTCCAAAAATGCAAAAAATTCGTGATTTCAGGGACATCAAAACCATTGCTGACCATGAGATCGTTCAATGTAGAGAGTTTGAGGAGGTCATATTTTTTATGATTCTTGCAAAAATACTTTTTCTACAGCCTCGTTAGGCGACTCAAATCTGGGAAATCGATAATGTCACGAAGACCTAAACGCCCCGACCCGTTCGAGTCGCATGAGCAGCGCCGATTACTTCGAGAACAGGAATCAAGGCTGGTTGGAGAAGAATTCTCTAGAACACATAAAATCCAGATAGAACTGGTATTTGAAGACTACGACAATCAATGTCACCCCAAACCGGGACAGATGGAATATTCTATTAAGAGCAAGTCATTCTTTGAGCTTAAGTGTCCTTTTCACGAGTGTGTCATGGGTGGCTTTGACCTTTCGGCAGCGGTGCGCCAAGCAATAAGTGCCCGCTTGACACATGCGACCGGCTCGACAAAGTGTTCCGGATGGCAGGATCGCGATCGAATTGGCAAACACGGCTGTTCTCTGAAAGCTAACTATGAGATTCGAATCCAATATGAATCAGGCAGCTAGGTCCACACCGTACCCAATTAATCGCGTGAGTCACGAGAAGCGATGACGACAGTAGGACGCATCGTCGCTGGTGTTGTCCCCGCTGCAATTGCAGCACTCTTCCTAATTGCGGGACTTCTTAGTCAGTTCGCCCTAGAAACCGGGCTCGCCTTCGTCGGCGCGCTTATAGGTGTGCTTCTCTCTGGTGCACCAACGGCGCCACGGACACTTACGAAAGTTGTTGGAGCCGCGATTGTATGTGTTTTTGGAACATTCATCCTTTACGGACAAGTTGGGAACATTCTACGTTCCTTGCCATGGTTATTCGGCTTTGGACTCAGCAGCGGGTTGATTTACGGTCTTACTCTCGCGTTTGTGTGCCGTGCAGTTCGCGGTACTCCAGCGAGTACGGAAGAA
>JBCKWF010000029.1:0-17866 GCA_038922895.1 Gammaproteobacteria bacterium | reverse complement strand
TGAAATCGACTTGCAAGGCTATCGCAATCTGGATGATATGTCGCGTTATTCACCCTCGGTGAACATGGAAAACGGAATCCAGACCCAGGAAGTGACGATCCGTGGTTTCGGAACTACCGGTAACTCCCTGTTGCTGATGTCAGCGACCCCCATATTCGTTGATGGCATTCACTTTGGCCGCCCGTCAATGATCAAGAATGCGTTCATGGATACAGAACGGGTAGAGGTGCTGAAAGGGCCCCAGCCATTACACTTCGGGATGGATGCGACCGCGGGAGCATTTAACATACAGACCAGGAGACCATCAGCCGAATGGGAAGGCAATGTCTCTGCCGAATATGGCAACAATAATCGTAGTGAGGTCAGCGGTGGCTTCGGCGGTCCAGTTACCGATACGCTGGGTGCGCGCGTTTTCGGCGCACTTGAAAAGATCGATGGTTTTGCAAAAGATCGTGTCGATCACCATAAGCTTTCAGGGTACAACAATATCGCAGGTCGAATCGTGACTGAGTGGGTGCCCAATGAAAACCTGAATGTGTTCGCGAAGCTGGATTACTCACGCCAGAAGAGCGGCGGTGAGTTGTATATGGGCTGTCGGACCGGGGGCAATATATCCGGTTATAGTGATGGTAGACGCGGTCCTGTCACTTCGATCCATACCGACGATGCCTTTATAGGTATACGCGGTGGTGGTGAGGCTGTTTGGGCCCTTCCGCAAGACGGAGGTATACCCTTTGATGACCCAATCGTCAGACCCGACCTTGTAACTACCAAGAGCCAGGATTGCTTTCAGGGGGAATACGGATTCAGTCGTGAAGGACCGTATCTGCCACCCCCATTGAATATCACTGGCGAAGGTGTCAGATTGCTTACCGATGGCGCGATTGATCACAGGGCCTTGGCGGACGCGTTTTTGTCGAGAAACGATGCGGATGGGGGCCCCGGCAGAGGAGGTACTGACACCGGCGGTATCAGGGGTAAGGACCGGCTTGAAAGCTGGAATGTCCTGCTCGATATGGATTACACACTCGACAATGGCATCAATATCAATTCACAAACGGCCTATGTTCGATACAACCGCTTTAATGTCAGGGACCAGAGCTTTGACCCGTTCTTCTCCAATTTTCAGGGCCGGGGGGAGGATATTTACCAGATTAGCCAGCAGTTACGCGTAGATTCACGCCTCGAAGGTTATGATTTCAAGCTGGGCGCTATCGACACGAATGTCGAATATATGTTTGGTGGGTTCTATCAGATGCAGGATCTGGCTGCTTTTGCCTCCCTGTTCAAGGATGCGACAGGACAGGGTTACCGCCTGAACGACATGTGGGAAGACCCGCAGTGGTCTGCGGCATTCTGGAACACGAAATTCAACTTCATGGACAAGCAACTCTCCCTTTCTGTTGGTGGGCGTTATGGGCATGTGAAGACACAGGCGTTCATACGCAGTTCCGGTGCAGAGTTGATCTGGGATACGGTACCGTGCGATTCTGACGGGACTAATGCCAATCCTGCAACCTGTAGTATAGATCCGCACTTTAAGCGGGTGCACACCAACCTGACCACATACACAGTCATAGATCCGGTAACAGGCAGAGGGAATTTCCCCGCCAACAGGCATGTCAGGGTAGATAGCCCCCTGATCGTGCTGGATAATGTCGATACGAACAACCTCTGGACTGCTGCGCGCTATAACGATAACAACGCCAAGGCGGTTCCGCTGAACTGGAGAGGGCCGTTCAACGGTCCGGTGGGGATTACCGCGCCGGTATATACGGTAGTCAACGGCCCGTTTGGTGAGTGTGACGGTTGTATTGGAGACTTGTATCAGTCAGTGTCCAATTACGATAGTCAGGCTGTGCTCAGCTATACGCCGGCATCATTAGACGGCAATCATACCTTCTATGGTAAATATGTGACCGCATTCAAGGGCCCCGTATTCGATGGTAGTCTGGGAAATCTCGCGCCAACTGTTGAAGAAGTTACCTATTTACCCGAATATGTCAAAGCCTGGGAGGCAGGCGCCAAAGGTCTGATTATGGACGGACGCTTACGTTATGACTTGGCCGTTTTCACCAACACGTTCACTGATTTGCAGACGAGCGTTGCGGCACCGTTGGCTGCTGATCGTGCCACCGATGCCTTGAATGCGGGCTCACAAAAGGTTGATGGAGGAGAGTTCAACTTTGTCTACGCGTTGACCGATAACTGGACGGTCAATCTTGCTGGTGCAGTAATGCAAGGCAAGATGGAAGACTTTGATGGTGGCGGTTGTTCGACCCAGGAATTAATTGCTGCCGCAATAGATGCGACGACGAATCCGGCTGGAAGAAGTGCGACTGAAATGGCGGCCGCCAATAGAATTCTTAACAGTTTGGGTGCAATCAGAAGGGCCGGTTTGCCGAGCCGATCTGAAGTCCCCGAGGAGTTCTATATCAATGGTGGTTGTCGACTGGAAGACGAGGACGTTGCCGGGGGAGTAAGACTGGCACAGACAATCGACCGCTCAGGTATAGAGCCAGCGCGTACCCCGAACTTTAAACTGGTGGTCGGTGCGGATTACTCACGACCGGTTATGGACGAATATCAGGTCTCATTCGGGTTCAAGGGTGTTTACCAGGATGAGATGCTCACTGATGGCGAGACATACACCAGGCATATATCGTATCAGCCCGGGGGAGACATTAGTCTGCTTGCAAGCTTCGGTCCACAGGACGGTACATGGACGATTACCGGATATGCACGCAACTTGCTCGAATATACAAAAACCTACGATCCTTATTACGATCTCGAGCGTTCAGGTATTGTAGTTGCACAGGTACCGGCATCTTCCTTTGCAGCCTACGGTATCAAGCTGGATTACAATTTCAGATAAATGTCATAGAAAATGGGGGTACGCAGGCAAGTTTGATGCATCTCCCTATCGGTCACCTGTTACAGATTGGAGGATAGTAACATGAGAGCATTGTTCACGATTTTCACCATCTCACTATCATATGTCTTGCTTGGTGCCAATCTGTACGCGCAGGAGGAGCCCGCACTCTCAAAAGAGAAAGAGACGATCGATTTACTTCAACACCCGGTCAAGTTCGATCAGGCGCTGGGCGCATCCACGGCGCGTATAGGTGAAGAAGTTCTGCATCAGGTGGAGGTGACTCTGGTTGAAATCCCGGCTGGCGGTCAGCAACCTCCCCATCAGCATCTGGCAGAAGAGGTCATTTATATCGTATCCGGTCAGGGACATACCAGCATGTGGACCCGACCTGGGGAAAAAGAGCAGCGCTATGAGTGGAAGGCCGGCGACTACCTGTCCCCGAGTCTGAATGTCTGGCACCAGCACGTCAACACCTCGCCGGATAAACCCGTACGTTATGTATCGATATCGAGCGCCCCCCTCACCTATAACCTTTTCCATAACCACGAATTCCTGTCCAGCAGTGACTTCGTATTTGAGGATCGTTGGCAATATGGTGTCACGCAGAAACCTGAATATACCCCGGAGGGAGGTTTCGAAGGTCCTGAAGTTGTGCGTATGCGTGTCGGACATGCGTTGCCCAATCTTCCGGGCCGGGAAATGGCACAACGTGCCGAGGATGTACTGGGTATTACGATCCTGCCGGAAGGCGACATGGCGGGAAACCATATAATGGAAATGGAAGTAAGGGAATTGCAAGGGGCGAACAAGGAGGTACACGTTGGTTACAGCGGCCATCGACATCCATGGGAAACTGTTTACGTTATGTTAAATGGGCAGGGATATTCGATACTGCAGCGTCCGGGAGAGCGTGCCCGGCGGATCAACTGGCAGGCGGGGGATCTGATTATAGTTGAAGCCAATGAATTTCATGATCACCGTACTGGCAATGACAGTACCGGCTGGCGCAATTTGCAGGTGAAGCCTTCCGGATACTTCCATGGTGTTGGTAACGTCGGGGGAACAGACCAGACTCCAATTCCGGAGGAATTCAGATGATATCCATAGATTATGGAGTGTCTGATCTCTCTTAACCTTTTTCATAGCGATTTCATGCTCATCTCTGAATATCCTTGGAAACTTCTTCGCAGCACTCCGAATTTAGATCGAAGGGTACCGAACGTTTCGAAGATAGGAGTTCTGATACCTGTTCACTGATATTGTGAGATAGTTGGGCATTTTTTGACACATAGTAACTTTTCGAGAGGGGGCAGGTGATGTTTACTCGAGTTAATGGGCTCACATTTACAATTTTTTTTCTGATCGGCTTGACCCGGGTTGTCCTCGGTCAGGAGGCCTATACTACCAAAGAAATAAAATATAAAACTGAAGACGGTTGGACTATCAGCGGCACGTTGAGATTGCCTCCCGGCGCAAATGAAGAAAATGAATATTCTGCAGTAATCCTTTTGCCTGAAAAAGAGCATGACCGATCAGAATTTGTGGGGATTGGTGAGCCTGGTCTGGCACGCAGACTTCCCGTGGCTGGAATTGCTACGCTGAACATTGATTTACGCGGCAGGGGTTTCAGCATGGGGGAAGGCCAACCGGATGAAAATGAAATGCATGATTTCGCAACGATGACAACGGAGCAAATATATCTGGACATCAAAGGAGGAATGGAATTCCTGGCTGACTATCCCGGAGTGGATGGTCTGCGAATCGGAATCGTAGCGATGGAGTACAGTGCCGAACATGCGGTACGGGCCATGCAAAAGACATCGATACCAACACGCGCGATTGTGATCATTGGTGGTACAAATATCAGTCAGGAATCAAAGGACTATCTCGCTTCAATCGATATACCGATATTAACAGGGGCATATACTGTTAACAGGCATCTCCTGAAAGAGATGGTTGATATATATGCCAATTCAAAAAACCCGCACAGCTATGTATTCACACCGAATCCCGCAGAGAGTGACTATAAGGACTCGGCCAGGATACTGAATGAAACCTCTTCCAGGACGGATTACACCATCGACTGGCTGGCAACCCATGTGAAAGGCCTGGGCCGTAACAGGGCGATAACGGTGACTACCAGTGACGGATTTACCATTCATGGAAACTTCCGTTACCCCGATGAACTCGGGAAAGATGGCAAGAAAATTCCAGGTGTGGTGATTGCACCCGGCGGACGTTCTAACAGGGATTCCTATTTCAGATTTGAAGAAGACCTGGTCCGCAGGGGTATAGCGGTGGTAAGCGTCGAGCAGCGGGGCAGGGGACAAAGCACCATGGGTAAATCACTGGATGATCCCGAGATTGCAAAATTGTGGGAAGAAGATCCTACCGAGAGCCCGTATTACCTGGATGTGATTGCCGGCATTGACTACCTTGTGGCCCAGGAAGGGATCGATCCGGAAAACATCGGGCTGCTGGGAGGTGCGAGGGGCAGCAGGAATGCCATATTGGCAGCAGGGCAGGATCCTGATCGAGTCAAGGCCATGGCACTAATGTCCGTTTATTATAGTGAGGATGTCGGGCAGATATTACCGCAACTAAATGCGTCTACGCTGCTGATTGCGACCGAACACAGGAATAAAGAAAATACCGTACGTGTCCACCAGGCCATGAAAAACAGTGATTTGTTGATCTATCCGGGAGATGCACAAACACATCACATTCGTGACATTGAGCCCGGCATAGTGGATGACGTGGGCAAATTCATGGAAAGAGTGTTGTATGGTCAATAGAGTCAAGCATCTAAAGGAGGGATTTATGAGAATATCAAATGTAGTTGCTGTGATGGTTGTAATGGCTACGTTAGGGGTAGTTCCTGACCTATTTGCGCAGCAGGTCTCACCTGGTGACGAGACGATTAAACTGAATCAATATCCGGTCAAGCCGGATAAGGATTTGGGGGGTTCCATAGCGCGGATCGGCGAAGGGCGTATGCATCAGATAGATGTGACCCTGATCGAGATTGCTCCCGGGAAACAATTGTCTCCCCACCGGCATCTGGCCGAGGAGATAATCTATATTGTCTCTGGTAAAGGCCATACGCTGATGTGGAACAAGGAAGGCGGCAAGCAGGAGCGCTATGAATGGAAAGCAGGGGATTTGATGTCCCCCAGCATGAATGCCTGGCACCAGCATTTCAACACGTCTGATACCCCGGTACGCTATGTATCGTTTACGACTGCTCCGGTCGCGCTAAATCTTTATCATGATCCCGCCTTTCTCTCCAGCAGCGATTTCATTTTTGAAGACCGCTGGCAGCAGGGCATAACCCAGAAACCTGAATATATCCCTGAGGGAGGGTTCGAAAGTTCTACGGTCGTCCGTATGCGTGTGGGTCACCTGCTGCCTGATATTGTCGGTCGTGAATTGAGACAGCGGCGTAAGGGTGCGTGGGGAATCACGATCCTTCCGGAAGGAGACCTGGCAGGAAACCGTTTGCTGGAGATGGAAGTCCGGGAAAAGAAGGGTGGTGAGTTTACAGATGCAGAGGCGCACATGCATCGGCATCCCTGGGAAGTCGCCTATATCGTTTTAGATGGAGAGGGTTATAGCAACCTGCAGCGTGAAGGGGAGCCAAAGCGGGTATTGAATTGGAAAAAGGGCGATATGTTTATCGTGGAGGCCAATGAATATCATGATAATCGTCCAAAAGATGAGGCTACTACACGTTACTTGCAAGTGAAGGCTTCAGGTTACTTCCATGGCGTTGGAAATGTCGGGCAGACTATAGAGCTGATAGATGAGTAAAGTCACGGCGTGAGAATGTCAGGTTTATGGAGTTTTGGTTCATCGTCAAAAAATCCATGAATTGAATGAAATATATTAGATGATATAGGAGTCGAAGTTATGAGATTAAATACCGTAATTATCGCTTTATCTCTTGCTTGCGTCCTGTCGGGAGGCGTGCTGAATTCATTTGGGCAGGATATACCGCTTTCTGAAGAGACCACCAATCTAAAACAGCAGCGGGTTAATCCCGATAAACAGCTGGGAGTCTCTACCAGTCCTATCGGGGAGCAGCTTTTTCAAATGGACGTGACCTTGATAGAAATCCCCCCGGGAGGCAAACTCCCCCCCCCAACGACGGATGGCTGAGGAAATGATCTATATTGTTTCCGGTCAGGGATACACCACCATGTGGTTACGGGAGGGAGAAAAAAAGGAACGCTATAACTGGTCTGAAGGGGACATGCTGTCACCTACGTTGAATGCATGGAACCAACATTTCAACGCGTCTGCTGATCAGCCGGCGCGCTATTTATTAGTATCGAGCGCCCCCCTTATTAATAGCATGTTCAATGATCCTGCCTTCTTAAACAACAATGATCACGTTTTTGAGGAACGTTGGAAAAAGAATATCGTCCAACAACCCGAATACACCCCGGTAGGAACAGAGGGAGCAGAGATTGTCCGGATGCGCGTGGGACACCATATTCCAGATCTTCCGGGGAGGGAAATGAGAGAGAGACGCAAAGGCGTCCTGGGGATCACGATCCGGCCAGATGGAGACATGGCAAATAACCATATTATGGAATGGGAAGTAAGGGAATATCAGCAACAGGATTCCGTGTCTCCGCAACATCGACATCCCTGGGAAACGGTTTATCACATTATGGATGGCGAAGGTTATGTCATACTTCAGCGGGATGGGGAGGCTAAACGGAGGGTAAACTGGAAAAAAGGAGATTTATTTGTAGCGGAGGCCAATGAGTATCATGAACTGCGTCCGCTTAATGATTCCAGTCCGCGTTTTTGGCAAATGAAGGCATCAGGACTTTTATATAAAATCGGGAACTTATTAATAGAGGACCAACTGAGACCTGAAAAATAGGTTTTTGCCTTAAAAGGTGGGGCAAGGGTGGTTTTCTACCAAGGTATATATGCTGGACAGAAACAAAAAGTAAGTTCATTAATGCCCTGAATTATTTATTCAGGGCATTGCATCATAATGTAACCGCCTTGCTGTCCTGGCGGGGCCTTCCTTGTGGAGGGCATTCATCCCGCTGAGGCTGCATTACCACGCCGTGCATTTATTGTATGTGCAACAGCATCTTTGGGCTGGCAATTCTTGATGCCATGATCCGGGTTAGAGGTGCTGCCTGACGGATTTGCAGGCTGCAAAAATTAAATAATCAGAAGGCAACTGCCTTGCTGTCCGGGAGGGAGGTTTCCTTGTGGAAGTCATTCATGCCACCGAGGCTGCAGTTGCTGGCCAGCATGTCTGCTTTGATGCCACGGGCCTCGGCGCAGGGTTTGCATACCAGTACCCTTGCCTTCGGGTTGGCCAGTACCTCGGCGAACTTCGGTGGTGGTCCGACCGGGATCAGCTTTTGATGTGAACCTTCAACTGCGATCGTGACGGCATCATGAAACAGCATGATCATGACGGTGTCTCCGGCCTGCAGTGCCGATTCCGCAAAGATGAAGGGCAGGGCAGCCCGCGTAGGATCGGTTGGTCCCCAGGTCGCAGAAATGACGTAGTGCATGGTGTCCTCCTAGTTTTTGAGTTTGTAACCAGTCTTGAATATGCGCCAGATGATGAGTACCAGCACAGACAGGAATACCGCGATCATGGACAGACTGATGCCGACATCGACATCGGCGATATCGTAGAAACTCCACCTGAAACCGCTGACCAGATAGACCACGGGGTTAAGCAATGCAATCTTCTGCCAGACTGGCGGGAGCATATTAATCGAATAGAAAGTGCCACCCAGGAAGGTCAGTGGCGTGATGATCATCAGCGGCACTACCTGCAGCTTGTCAAAGCCGTCCGCCCAGATACCAATGATAAATCCGAACAGGCAGAACGTCAGCGTAGTCAGTATCAGGAAGCAGAGCATCCAGAATGGGTGCGAGATTTCATAGGCCACAAAAAAGCGGGCAGTAATCAGTATCAGCAGGGCAAGCACAATCGATTTTGTGGCTGCGGCGCCGACATAGCCGATCATGATCTCAACGGGTGAAACCGGTGCAGACAGTACCTCATAGATCGTGCCCATGAAGCGTGGCAGGTAGATACCAAAAGCAGCATTGGAGATACTTTCGTTCAGTATCGACAGCATGACCAGGCCGGGAATAATAAAAGCGGCATAGCTGACCCCGTCTATCTGGCCGACACGTGAACCGATCGCGACACCGAACACTACGAAGTAAAGGGAGGTTGACAGTACCGGCGAAGCGATACTCTGCATCAGCGTACGCAAGGTGCGGGACATCTCAAATTTGTAAATCGCCCGAATCGCGTGGGTATTCATGCCTGCTTTCTCACCAGATTGACAAAGATATCTTCAAGTGAACTCTGTCTTGATTGCAGGTCCTTGAAGTCGATGCCGTGTTCATTCAGTTTGCGTAACAGCAGGGTAATGCCGGTGTGGTCACCCCGGATATCGAAAGTATAAACCAGTTCGTAGCCATCGCTGGAAAGTTCGAGCGGATAACCTGCCAGGTCTGGCGGGATGCCCGCAAGCGGTGACTGTAGTTGCAGGCACAACTGCTTTTTCCCGAGTTTTTGCATCAGTACAACCTTGTCATCGACAAGGATGATCTTGCCATTGCTGATGATACCGATGCGGTCGGCCATCTCTTCGGCCTCGTCGATATAGTGTGTGGTGAGGATAATGGTTACCCCTTTTTCGCGTAGACCACGTACCATGTTCCACATGTCCCGGCGCAACTCGACATCAACGCCGGCGGTCGGTTCGTCAAGAAACAGGATTTGCGGTTCATGTGACAAGGCCTTGGCAATCATGACCCGGCGTTTCATGCCGCCTGACAGCGTCATCATTTTTGACTTGCGCTTGTCCCAGAGCGACAGGTCACGCAATATCTTTTCTAGATAGTCCGGATTCGGTGGCTTGCCAAACAGTCCACGACTGAAGCTGATGGTGTTCCACACGGTCTCAAATGTATCGGTGAACAGTTCCTGGGGGACCAGTCCTATACTGGTCCTGGCGGCCCGATAATCGTTAACAATATGATGACCATCCGCCAGCACTGTCCCTGCACCGGGGTTAACGATACCGCAAATGATATTGATCAAGGTTGTCTTGCCGGCGCCGTTCGGTCCGAGCAGGGCAAAGATTTCACCGCGGCGGATATCCAGGTCGATATTTTTCAGCGCCTCGAATCCGGAGGCATAGGTCTTGGAAAGTCCCTTTACAGAGATAATCGGTTGCACACTTTTTCCTTAATTTTCCGAGCTCAAATGTACCGTGAAAGTTGTACGTTCATCAAACCTGTGTCTGGACTTTATCCGATCCATGCTGGAACATCTGACGTAATTATTCGCAGGAACTTTGTCTGGATGCAGAATATGATATTATCACACTTGCGATAACAAGGAGAGGCCATGAAACAACAGATTCAAAAATACCAGTCAATAGTTGTATTGATTGCGATCATAGCTGTTCAGGGATATGCGTATGGTCAGTCACGTCCGGATTATTATGACCTCAAATGGCCGGTGACCGAGGCAGAGTACCGTGCCTCCTTGCCTGCGGATGTCGATCCGGGATCAGGCAGCAGACTGCCCATTGTAAACCGTGAGGAACTGGACGAAGTAGGTAAGGAATACTACGACGCCCGCCGTTCACCGGACTCAACCTCACTGGGTGGGATCCGCGGACCCGGTTCGGTCAGACTGCATGGCAGCAGGGACATGGAAAAGTCGCTGGTTGACCGCCGGACCCAGGAACTTGCACGCCTGGTTGTGTCCAGGGAAATGGACCAGGCATTTGAATGGACCCTGCATGAGCCGGTTGCATTGAAAAACGGTGTGTCGCCTGAAGTAATAGATGTAATACGTTACCGTAAACCTCTTGATGGTGTCCCGGAGCGCGACGCAGCTATCATACAGCTGGGCAGGGAGATCTTTCAGGACCACAAGGTCCGTCCGGAGACCTATGCCCGTGTGCTGAAACAACTGGGCAAACGTGATCTGGTCGATCTGTGTGACTACATGGGAGACTATGTGAAAACAGCTATATTACTGCATATGGTTGATGCCCATCTGCCGTACGACAGGGAACCGCTGTTGCCTCTGCCGTAATTGCTGGCGTTTCAGATTAAGCTGAATGAAGATAGCGATTCTGGATGATTATCTCGACTGTGCCAGGCAATGTGCGCCGTTCGACCTGCTTGAAAAAAACCATGAGCTGACTATCTTCACCCGCAAACTGGCGGATGACACCTTGGCGTCGGTATTGTCCAGGTTCGATGTGTTGCTGATTATGCGCGAGAGGACGCCATTGCCGGGTAAGCTTATCCGGCAATTACCCAATCTGAAACTGATTGTTACCACTGGCAGGCGCAATGATGTCATCGATCTGCAAGCCTGCAAGGCCGCCAATATCACCGTGTGTGGTACAGATTCGCCACCGCATTCAACCGCTGAGCTGACGTTCGCGCTGATCATGGCGGCGGCCAAAGGAATTGTAACCGAACATAACGATATGCAACGGGGGGGATGGCAAACCCGGCTCGCACGTGATCTGAATGGCAGCACACTCGGTATCATCGGCCTGGGCCGGATAGGCGGTATTGTTGCCGGATATGCACAGGCATTTGGTATGCAGGTGATTGCCTGGAGCCAGAACCTGACGGAGGAACGCACGCAGGCAGTGGGTGTGGAACGGGTATCCAGACAGGACTTGATGTCTCGCTCTGATTTTATAACGATACATTTACGTTTGTCGGAACGGACCCGGAACCTGGTTGGTCCCGCCGAAATTGCAGGCATGCAAGATGATGCCTGGATAATCAATACCTCCCGTGCCCAGATCATCGACATGGAATCGCTGTTGCGCGAACTGAAAAGCGGCAGGATCAATGCCGCGCTGGATGTATTTGAAACGGAACCGCTCCCGATCGACAGCGAACTGAGGTCCTTGCCTAACTTGTTACTGTCACCGCATAAAGGTTATGTCGGCTGGCACAACTACGGAATCTTTTACCAGCAAAGTTATCAGGCCGTACTGGCCTGGTTGGATGATAAACCGATCAATGTAATCGAGTGAGAGATTATTATAGCCAGAGTAGCGCTGATTAAGTCTGCTTGTCATGCCGAGCAACGTCGACGCCAGCATGGATGCAGGTGGTATGATTCCAGGGATGGAATCGGTTGAAAACGTCCAGAACCCGTTTTCGAGGCATCTTGTAACACACTGATGAATAGTCATATAGTGAAGGCAAGGTTTCTCCACTTCGGTCGAAAAAACACTACCCTAAATATCCGTATCTGATTTCGGTTCCGCAGTGATTAAACGTACCCCTCTCGACCTGGTTAGATAGGACCAAAACCAGTCCAGTGCAACGACCAGACGATTTCTGAAGCCGACCAGCGGCATCAGGTGGATGGCGCCCCACAAGACCCAGGCGGGAAATCCGCTAAAACTGAGCTTGCGTATCTTCGCAACGGCCTTGCCGCGACCAATCGTTGCCATAATGCCCTGGTCTGAATAGGTGAATGCTGCGGGTGCCGGTAAGCGGTTTATTTTAAGTTCGATCAGGCGTGCCACATATTTACCCTGCTGGTCCGCCGCCGGACACAGACCCGGTACGGTAACGCCGTTGCCATCGACCACATGTGCCGTATCACCGATGACAAAGATGTCCGGATGCCCGGGCACAGACAGGTCCGGTCCGACCATGACACGGCCTGCATGATCGTGTTCGACATTCAGTCATGTCGCTGCCGGAGACGCCTTCACTCCAGCGCACCAGATAATAGTGCGACCAGGGCACCACGTCCGTCCCTATCGTTGCGCTGCTTTGCGTACAGTCATTTACCTTCTGCCTGGTGATGACGCGTACGCCGATCCGTTCCAGGTCCTGTTGCGCACATGTTGCCAGTTTCTTCGAGAATGCAGGCAGGATACGCGGGCCGGCTTCAACCAGGATCACCCTGGCCTCAGCGGGATTGATATGTCTGAATTCGCCGGCCAGCGTGTGCCTTGCCAGTTCGGCTATCGCACCCGCCATTTCGACGCCGGTAGGGCCGCCGCCAATCAGGACAAAGGTCAACAATGCCTTCCTTACACCCGGGTCCTTTGCAAGCTCTGCCTGCTCAAACGCATTCAGTATCAGGCCACGGATGGCCAGGGCATCATCAATCGATTTCAAACCGGGCGCAAACGGCGCCCATTCTTCATGATTAAACCAGGTATGCGTAGCACCGGTGGCGATGACAAGATAATCATAGGTAATTTCAGTGCGGTGGCCGTGCACCAGCCTTTTTTCTGTGTCAATCCCGGTGACTTCCCCCAAGGCGACTGTGCAGTTATTCTGGTTTTTAAGTATCGCCCGGATTGGTTGGGCAATCTGTGCGGGAGACAGGGCAGCGGTCGCCACCTGATATAACAGCGGCTGGAACAGGTGATGGTTACGGCGATCAATCAATGTGACCTCAGCCTGGCTATGCGCCAGGGTTTTCGTTGCTGCCAGGCCGGCAAAGCCGGCGCCGATAATAACGACCCTGGGACGTGCCACTGAAACTTTCGGTTCCACCTGCATAGGCCATGGACCTCGGTTAGTACAAATTGAAGGCGCGGGTATTATAAACGAACAGATTGGGCTGTAACCGATCCTTCATTTCTGTCTGCCGGCATGTTCCGGAAATTTTTGCATGTTGCGCAGGCCGGGAAACCAGCGCATCCACAGACCGGTCACAACCAGTGTTGCCAGCCCGCCTATAACGACGGATGGGACCAGACCAAACCAGGCTGCAGTAACACCGGATTCAAATTCTCCGAGTTCATTGGAGGCCCCGATAAATACACCATTGACTGCACTGACCCGGCCACGGATAGCGTCCGGAGTTTCAAGTTGTACCAGCATGTGACGAATATAAATGCTGACCATGTCCGCAGCACCAAGCACAATCAGTGCTGTCATGGACAGCATGAAATTTTCAGATATGCCAAACACGATAATGGCAACACCGAATATGGCCACGCTGCTGAACAGCCGGCGACCGACATGCCGGGTGACCGGATGCCAGGCGAGTAGCAGGCCGGTTATCACGGCACCGATTGCGGGTGCCGAACGTAACAGTCCCAGACCCTGCGGACCGGTATGCAGGATATCGCTGGCATAGGCCGGCAGCAATGCAGTTGCCCCGCCGAATAACACCGCGAACAAATCCAGCGAAATAGCACCAAGTACAATCGGGCGCGATCGCACAAAACGCAGGCCTTCAAACAGGGTATGCCAGTTGGCCGGTTCGGGTGCCCGTAAGATCTTGGGTAAGTTGATGCGTAGCATCATTACCACAGAAATTGCCAGAATAATGCTTACAGTGGCATAGACTGTGCCTGCGCCGAGCAGGTAAAGCACACCACCGGCGGCAGGACCGGCAATATTGGCGATTTGTCCGGAGGAGGAGTTCAGCGCAACTGCGTTCGAGAATGCCGGGGGCGGAACCAGGTTAGGTGTGATTGCCTGTGATGCCGGAGTGGAAAAGGCACGGGCGCAACCAAACACGACCAGTATGGTGAATACCGGCCAGACTTCCTGGATACCGTCGAGCGTATACAGCAGTAACAGGACGCCACAGAGTGTCTCGACGGTAAAACATAATGCCAGTATCAGTTTGCGATTAAGGCGGTCGGCAACCTGGCCGGCCGGTAGTATCAGCACGACGAACGGCAGGAACTGGGCCAGCCCTATCAGGCCGAGATCAAGCGGATCCCTGGTCATCGAATAGACCTGCCAGCCTACCGCAACACTCTGCATCTGCACGGCGAGGCCGGCCAGGAACCTCGCCGCAATGTAGTTACGAAAATGCGGATAGTCGAGTGCGCGGGGAGATACGCGATCAGGCCCTGTCAATGATCGTACCTTTAATCTGAGACGTTGCGATCATGCAGTTGTCCCTGAACGCAAGGATATTCGTAACGATAATGGGTTCCGGATCGGTAATTTCAAGTTAAATGGATAGGCGGAATAGCCGTTAATTTTTGTCTATCAGGCCCAGTATCAGTTCCTGCGTGATGATCATATGTTCCATCATTTTTACCATGTGCTGATGATGTTGCAGCATGTCCACATCGATATTCGTTATACTCTGACCCAGTCCCATGGGACCTTTTTCAGCAGCGGTTTCATTATTGCCCTCATCCATTTGCTGCAAGTTGGCATCTGCGTTGTCCATCGATGCGATGGTTTGTAAATGTTCAGTCAGCATATGCAGGTGAGAGAGTAGCATCTCCTTACGCCTTACAGGATCTTCAGTTTTACGGATGGCATCCACATCAGCATCCAGCTGCGCCATCAGATCGTTGTCGCTGGTCTGATTGTTGCTGATCTCATGCGCAAACCCACCTGAACTCATCAGGACCAGAAGGCCGGCTAGCAACATTTGTGACAGGGGTTTCAAGATAATCTCCGCTAACTTAAGTCAACACTGTGTTAATAACGCCGGTGTGATCAGCAGGTTTATGCCACTACTATCGATAAACAGACTCACGTAGAAGTATGTTGAGCCTTACGCAACCTGAAGGCTAATGACGCGATGAGTATCAGCAAGAAAATACCGGTTGCCACCACTACGGGTTTAAGGCCGGTCGATGACTCTGGTACAGCAATCGTGTTGTCCTGGGCTATAGTAACAGTTGCGGCCGGTCCCTGGCTGGCCTGGGTGGTCTGGGTGGCGGGATGGGTCTGCTGGCTTGTTACAGTTTGCTGGTCATCCGGTGGTTGTTCCACCTCTATCGTGAAGCCGGTAACCGGATCGAATATCTGGTAGATCGACGGATTCAGGTCCTCATCGCCTGCATGGACCGGGTATGACCAGGGCAAGCTCAGCAAGATAAACAAAAGCAGATGCAAGGCAGACCAGCGTTCAGTTGTGCTCGGCTTTGCGGGGGTGTCTGTATGGAAAAAACCGGTCCGGACACAACCAATCGCTGGCTGGTCCGGTCCTGCCCTCATAAACACGCCAGCCTTCCCGGGTTTATTCAACTGATACTTCCGCGTTCGGGTCCTTCATATATTCGGGTATCGGTGGGGGGCCCTTGAATACAAGCCGGGTCTCCAGCGGTTTGGTCGGCCAGGTAGTTGGGCCAACCGGCTGCATGCCGATCTCGCTTGCCAGTGCCGGTAATAAATGCACTGTTTTGCCGCCGACTGCCGTCATCAATACCTTCACCTGCGGAATATCATTTACCGGTATTGAGAGTATGTCCTTGTCCAGCACAACAAAGTCAGCAAGTTTGCCGGCCTCGATTGAACCGATCTTGTCTTCGCGCAGCATGTAGTAGGAACCCCATGTGGTCAGCGCCTTCAGCTGGGTAATCAGGTCGGTGCCTTCTTCCGGGGCAAGTGTGCGACCGATGCCTTCATTCATGCGGGTCATGCCCACCCAGATGTTATAGAACAGGAAATGTGGCAGTGGCCGGTCGATCTCCTGTGTGTTCATGATGCCGGCCTTGGTCACGCTGTTTCTCGGTACGGCATAGTGCAGATATTCCTCCCCGTAATTGCGCAACCGGTATGAAGTATCGTAACCGGTGCGGTTTTCCCAGATGACGGTATTGATCATACTGACTGCCATGCCCAGCCGTTTAATCCGCGGGATCTGGTCCGGACGCGGGGCCCCCGATGCGTGATCGAAACCATGCCGCCGTGACCTGATCTCGTCCAGGGTCAGCCCGGCCTCCTTGCTCTTCGTTTCGATCGCATCCATCAGGTTATCGATATCCATGTCGCCACCTGAATGCAAGGCACCGATACGGCCACCGCTGCGGATGATATCTTCCTGTACACGGCGACCGTCGTCACCGGGTTCCAGACGGCAATCTTCCTGCTGCTTGACCCGTTCGGTTGCATTGATCGTCGTGCAGGTGCCGCCTGAGCGTTCGCCATGTGCACCTATGTTCCACAAATAGTCCGTACCGTTACGCAGCAATCCAGAGATCAGGCGGAAGGTATCGTAATGCAGATCCGGACCGGTATAGGCCCAGGCAAAGCGACCAGGCATGCGTTTTTCCTGGTCCAGCATATTCAATGCCATCAGATTACCAAGCGTATAGGGTGAAGAGCCGTAGGTAACCACTCCATGCGCGGCCCATAATTCCATCTCTGATTTCAACAATTCCGCGTTCAGATCTTCCTTGTGGTACAGCATCACGTCCGGTTCGAGCTGACGGCCGGTTGGACCACGGTTACCGCGCCCTTCCTTTTTTTGATCCGGGAAGATCTTGTCTATTTCTTCAATTGCCTTCGTATTGACCAGCCCGTCAACCCAGCTGTTTTTTACCCGCAGCGGATTGTTCGGTGCCAATGCGTCCATTTTTTCGCGGGTGACCAGTCCGAGGAATTTCGGGAACAACTCGCCCATATTTTCATAATTCGGGCCCCAATCCGAGCTGAGCAGGATCCATTGTCCCGGTTTGGCGACCGATACCGCTTCCTTCAGCACGGTTTCCCAGTTTGCCATCTGTTCTTCGGCCGTCCCTTTCAGAAACCGGATGACCATATGTTCATTACCTTCCGGGAACACATGCATCAGCGCAGTCGGGTCGGCCCAGGCCCAGTCGGTCGGGTGTTCATGCGTCAGGATAAAACCCGGTAATACCGTCCTGCCTTTCAAATCCACCTGTTTTGTCTCTGGTCCGGCCAGAGAGCGCATCAGTTCATTACTGCCCACCGCGAGTATCTTGTCATCGCGCACGGCAAACGCCTGTGCAATCGTACCCGGATTCGACGTAAATGAAGGATCATCCATAGTGACTACCTTCGCATTGTAGACAATCTGATCGGGATAACCGAGGATGGCGGCGACCGAGGGACTCTGTGCCCACAGCATGGACGGTAACAGCAAAAGTCCAAGTGAAAATAACCAGGTGAATTTACAGGATTTCATCAGTTTTACCCCCGCGGATATGTATAAAAAAGTGTGATTGCGAACTGATATTAATTCTAATAGGA
>JBCKWF010000028.1:0-18116 GCA_038922895.1 Gammaproteobacteria bacterium | reverse complement strand
AGTAGATATCCAGAGGGGGAAGGTGTATTTTTCTTCAAGCTTTACAAATGATAAATGCATTCTCGCTTTAATTATTAATAATGAGACTGCGTCTGTTAGGCCAGTTGTCACATTAGTCTAGAACGGGTTGGTTCCTGGTATTACTTTTGGTCTGTGGTGTAGATAAACGAAATACCCTGCGGTCACAATTATCAGCCAGATTAGTGCAAGGTAACCGAGGCGGTAGTCATAACTGCTGACCAGATAAGCATGGGCATTATCCGGTTTATATTCTGTGAAGAACCGGAATAGTTTGATCCCGGCGACCAGTCCGGCATGCAGTCCGATACACTGAATAATGTTGCTGGTGCGGATCCGGATCAGACCAAATAATAATCCCAGTACGAACAGCGACAGGAAGGCATCCAGTGTCTCGGTGGAGATTACACTGGAATAGGCTGGTAAAAATGATTGCGGTGCGGTCAGCCAGCCGATGGTCTCACCAGCGGCTGGTTGCGGGTAGTGTATGAAATGGACGGCCGCATAGACCAGGCTGATAGTTATAAGTGCCGTGTTAGTATTCGTCTGTTTTCGGAGTCCCTGCAGTAATGCGCCGCGAAACAGGGTTTCTTCAAACAGTGCCACCGCCACACCGGTCAATAACGCACCCAGCAGCAATCTGGTAATAACAGTTGCATTGATTTCCCGGCCGTCATGCAGGTCGTAAATACCCAATGAGATTAATCCGCTTGCCAATACTGCCAGCATAATTAACCCGCTCAGTAGTCCGTATGAGAACTCAGGCAGGTATCTGTCCGGCCTGATCTTGAGTCCGATGTTTTCGAGGCTGAGCTTGTCGCAATACTTCAGATAAAAAAGACTGAAAACCAGGCCGCAGATCTGGGTTGCCTTCACGATGACGTCCGGGTAATCGCTGTTGGTGAACAGGCTTAGTCCCAGATATAGGGGATATGCAAGCAGGGCGCCGAGAAACAGGGCGACGGCAAAAACGAACAGGAAGGTCAGTAATGAACGCAATGGTGAAGGATTCCTGGATTTGCGGTAACGGTTTTTATCCGAGATTCAGGTCTCTTTCCATCTTCAGTTCGAGTTCGAGCTGACTGATACGCGACAGGATACGTTCTTCCTGGTAATAGTCCGGTTGTGGCTGTGTCCGCAACAGACTTTTTAATTGTTCAATCGCTACCCGGGTCTCGCCAGTCAGGAAATAATATTCTGCATTCGCCATGCCTGCCTCGACCGTGTTACCGGATTCTGCCTCGGCACGGGTCAAATAGTTGTAATAGGTAATGTCTGGCGTGTTGTATTTGCCGTAATTTTCCAGCACCTGTTTAGCCTGGTCCGGTCGTTTCGCAGTCAGCAGCGTGTTCGCGTATGACAATATCAACGGCCGATAGTCAGGGTAGATATTATGCATTTCCGCATAGATTGCTATTGCCGCATCGTTACGGTTCTGGCGTACTTCCAGGTCGGCGCGGGCAAGCAGCATAGACAGGTTTTCCGGGTCCTTTTCCAGCAATGCATCTAACATCTGCGCGGCCTTTGCATAGTCCTTGTTTTCCATGTGGGCGAGTGCCAGACCGTATCTGACTACAGCGATGTCGTCGCGAAACTCTCCCTGATCCAGTATGCCCTGATAATGTTTGATCGCGTCGGCAGGTGATTTTTGTGACCTGACCAGCAGCTTGGTACGGACGAACTGGTAAGTCTTGCTTTCCGTATAGGGCTGGTTTTTCGGCATTGCCGCGACGCGTGACTGCGCGTCGGAGATACGGTTTATTGTCAACGGATGTGTACGCAGAAACTCCGGTGCCTGCGCGGCATAGACCGAGTTGCGTTGCAGTTTTGCGAAGAATTTCGGCATGCCCTCAGGGTTAAATTCCGAACGTTGCAGTAACTGCATGCCGATACGGTCGGCCTCTTCCTCGTTGCCCCGGGTAAAATTGATCTGGGCCTGAGCCACCCCACCCTGGACTGCCATCATCGCTGCGGCACCGGCATCGGGATTTTGCGATGCGATCAGGATGGCCCCGAGCATCGCTGCCATCATTGGGATGCTCATTTTTTGAGTCATTTCAGCCGAACGGGCCATATGGCGCTGGGTTACATGCGCAATTTCGTGGGCCAATACCCCTGCCAGTTCGCTCTCGGTCTCCGCGCTGATTATGGTGCCGGTATTGATGCCGACGATACCGCCGGGGGCGGCAAACGCATTAATTGTGTTGTCATTAATGACGAAGAAGGTAAATAACTGGCTGCTATTGTCACTTTGTGCAACCAGCCGATAGCCTATTGACTGTATGTAGGTTTCGACTTCAGGATCGGCAATGATGTCGGTCTGGCGCCGGATCTGGTTCAGAAAGGCCTGGCCCAGTCGCCGCTCATATTCAGGGCTGAGTATGTTGCCGGTCGATTCGCCGATGTCCGGCAGATCCAGTGTGGTCACAGCCGAGGCATACGAACCCGGCAGCAACAGGCAAAAAATGATCTGTCTGAGTAGTCTGAACATGAATTTATTCTGTACCATGCTGTTTTTGAGTCTGTGTGCGGGCCGTGGTTCAATATTTTGTGGGCATGCATCATTATTAAATGATAACGCACTGATACACAGTTTAGCATACCAGTAGCAGGGTATATCTGGTTCAAATACGAATATCTGGAGAGAAATCAGCATGGGTGAAGCAAGAAACGCATTTTATGCACAATCCGGTGGGGTGACGGCAGTGATCAATGCCAGCGCCTGTGGTGTGATTCAGACTGCCAGGCAGCATCGCGACAGGATCGCGAATGTCTATGCCGGCAGGAACGGTATTATCGGCGCACTGACCGAGGATCTGATTGATACCGGTAAGGACACTGACGCAGCCATCGCCGCATTGCGGCATACACCTTCCGGCGCGTTTGGTTCTTGCCGGTACAAACTGCAAGGGCTGGTGGAGAACAAGGCCCAGTATGAGCGCCTGATTGAGGTATTCAAGGCGCACAATATAGGCTATTTCTTTTATAACGGTGGTGGCGATTCCGCAGATACCTGTCACAAGGTGTCGCAGCTGTCCGATACGCTAGGATATCCGGTGCAGGCGATCCATGTGCCAAAGACAGTGGATAACGACCTGCCTGTAACCGACAACTGCCCCGGATTTGGATCGGTTGCCAAATATATTGCGGTGTCTACCCGTGAGGCCTCGTTTGATGTGCAGTCTATGGCCTCGACCTCAACCAAGGTGTTTGTTATCGAGGTGATGGGCAGGCATGCAGGCTGGATTGCTGCAGCCGGTGGTCTGGCAGCGGACAGCGAAAATGATATCCCGATCGTGATCCTGTTTCCCGAGGTGAAGTTTGATCAGCAGCGGTTTCTGGGACGGGTCAAGGCAAATGTAGAGAAGTACGGTTATTGTTCGGTTGTGGTTTCCGAAGGCGCACAATGGCCGGATGGACGGTTTCTGTCGGAACAAGGCACGCAGGATGCGTTCGGTCATGCACAGTTGGGTGGTGCGGCACCTATTGTCGCCAATATGGTAAAACAGGCATTCGGATACAAATTTCACTGGGCGGTAGCGGACTATCTGCAACGCGCGGCGCGCCACATAGCTTCAAAAACGGATGTGGACCAGGCCTATGCACTTGGCAAGGCCGCGGTGGAGCTGGCATTGAAGGGCGAAAATGCGGTCATGCTGACCATCGTCAGAAAATCTGATCAGCCTTATGTCTGGGAAGTTGGATCGGTTGCCTTGTCGAAGGTCGCCAATGTCGAGAAGTACATGCCACCGGAGTTTATCAGTGCGGACGGATTTGGTATTACCGGGGCATGCAGGCGTTATTTATTGCCGTTGATACAGGGTGAGGATTATCCGCCTTACGTGGACGGTATGCCCAGTTATGTCAGGTTAAATAATATCGCCGTGCCGAAAAAACTGAAAACAGGCTTCAAAATTTGAGTCGGCAATCCATTTTGACTGCAAAGACTGGTTTTTCAGCGGTTTGATAAGTACACTAGCGGCGTTTTTCAGCCATGAGGGGCCCATAGCCCCTCATTTTTTGTTAACCATACACTCCTAAGGGGAATTTTTACATGTCACCATTAGTTTTTGCCTTGTTATGCGGCGTTTTTGCCATTGCCTATGGCATCTGGTCAGTCATCTGGATACTGAACCAGCCGGAAGGAAATGCACGTATGCGCGAGATCGCGCTGGCTATCCAGCAAGGCGCCTCCGCTTACCTTAACCGCCAGTACACGACGATCAGCGTCGTCGGCCTGGTCCTGTGCGTGGCGCTGGGACTGGCACTGGACTGGTATACGGCGATTGGATTTCTTATCGGTGCAGTGTTCTCCGGGGCGACTGGCTATATCGGTATGAATATTTCTGTGCGCGCAAACGTGCGCACCGCTGAAGCCGCGAATAAAGGTCTGAATGCTGCATTACAGGTCGCATTTCGTGGTGGTGCGATTACCGGCATGCTGGTGGTGGGTCTCGGCCTGATCGCTGTCGCCGGTTATTATGCCGTGTTGCTGGAAATGGGCCTGCCTTCCGGACAGGCGCTGCACGCGTTGGTCGGCCTGGCATTTGGTAGTTCACTGATTTCTATTTTTGCCCGTCTTGGCGGCGGTATCTTTACCAAGGGTGCGGATGTGGGTGCCGACCTGGTCGGCAAGATTGAGGCCGGCATACCGGAAGATGACCCACGTAACCCGGCCGTTATTGCTGATAACGTCGGTGATAATGTGGGTGATTGCGCCGGTATGGCCGCAGACCTGTTTGAGACCTATGCCGTTACCGTGGTGGCGACCATGTTACTCGGCGGTCTGATGGTGGCAGAGGTCGGAGAAAATGCAGTGCTGTATCCACTCGTACTCGGCGGTGTGTCCGTGATTGCCTCGGTCATCGGTACGTTCTTCGTCAAGGTCAGTGAAGATGGATCGATTATGGGCGCGCTTTACAAAGGCCTGATCGTGGCTGGTATCCTGTCGGCCATCGGTTTCTATTTTGTCACCGACAGGATGATGGGCGCGAATGCTGACCCGCTGTATGGTTGTGCGCTGATCGGTCTGGCACTTACCGCCGCGATGGTCTGGATCACCGAGTACTACACTGGCACGCAGTATGCTCCGGTACGCCATATTGCCCAGGCATCGACCACGGGTCATGGCACTAATATTATTGCCGGTCTCGGTATCTCGATGAAATCAACTGCATACCCGGTCCTCGCTGTATGTGCGAGTATCTACGGTGCGTATGAACTGGCCGGCATTTATGGCCTGGCCACTGCTGCAACCTCGATGCTATCGATGGCGGGTATCATCGTCGCGTTGGATGCGTACGGTCCGATCACTGACAATGCCGGCGGCATTGCCGAGATGGCGGGCCTCGATGAGAAGATCCGCAATATCACTGACCCGCTGGATGCGGTCGGTAACACGACCAAGGCCGTCACCAAAGGCTATGCCATAGGCTCAGCCGGACTTGCTGCGCTGGTGTTGTTTGCCGACTTTACCCACAGTCTGGATGCCGCGAACAAGCTGGTTGCATTTGAACTGGATGACCCGGCCGTCATTATCGGCCTGTTCATCGGCGGTCTGATTCCGTATCTGTTCGCTGCGATGGCAATGGAAGCGGTCGGTCGTGCGGCCGGTTCAGTAGTAATCGAAGTCCGTCGTCAGTTCAGGGAGATCAAGGGCATTATGGAAGGCACTACCAAGCCGGATTATTCCCGTGCGGTAGATATGTTGACCAAGTCTGCAATCAAGGAAATGATTGTTCCGTCGCTGTTGCCGGTGCTTGCCCCTATCGTAATTGCCTTTGGTATGGAGGCCTTGATGGGTGAGGGTGCCGGTGTTCGTGCACTGGGCGGCCTGCTGATCGGCACCATCATTACCGGTATCTTTGTTGCTATCTCGATGACTGTCGGTGGTGGGGCCTGGGACAACGCCAAGAAGTATATTGAAGATGGTCACCACGGCGGCAAGGGCAGTGAGGCCCACAAGGCAGCTGTTACCGGCGACACCGTTGGCGATCCGTACAAGGACACGGCTGGCCCGGCAGTGAATCCGCTGATCAAGATCATTAATATTGTTGCGTTGTTGATCGTGCCGTTGATCTAGAAAAAATAAATTGAAATGTACCGTTGCTTTCCTTCCCTCACAGGGGAAGGAAAGGACGGACTCGGCTCCCACCGCCTCCACCAATAGAGGCCTACTTATTCTCAGTATTTTTATCAGATATTTACAGTATTAGTCCTGATTTAACCTCCCTTGTGAATGTTTAAACTATTGGCAACATTCTTGATGCATCACTTACTGAGGAGGTTATATGAAAAACTTTAAGCTTTTATTCGCTCTGATCATGCTATGGGGATTAAGTGCCTGCGATAATGATGATGACATAGGCGAAGAGATTGAGGAAGTTGGCGAGGCAATTGAAGACGCCGCTGATTAAGGTGACAAGCCCACGATCTTTGCACCAGTTTTAATGTTAGGGTTTTGGGGTTATGCGGCATATTGGTTTGTATGTTCCTGTCGCCACTTTTCAAGAAACATGTTGGGGGTTATCCCCTTGAGTGACCCATGCGGACGGTAATCGTTATATTTGTCCCGCCAATGATCTGCCACCACCTGCGCCTCCTTGACGGAATAAAACTCCCACCGGTTCAGACAATCGTCCCGGAAGATAGCATTGAAACTCTCACCATACCCGTTCTGCCAGGGACTGCCTGGTTCAATAAAATGGGTATTCACATGGTGTTTACTCAACCACTGACGTAGGACCTTCGCAATGAACTCGGGTCCATTATCGCTGCGTAAATACTCGGGCTTCCCATGCAACGCAAATAACCTGCCCAGAATACCTTGAACATCCCCGGCCGTCAGCGACCGGGCACATACCGTGGCCAATCCCTGGCGCGTAAATTCGTCAGCCACGGTCAGAAACTTCAACCGCCGTCCCTCTATACTTCGGTCCATCACAAAATCATAGGTCCAGACATGGTTCGGATAAGCCGCCTGTAATAACGGTGAGGGACCCGGATAGCGTTTCTTATGCTGTTTTTTCCTTACCTGCAGGCCTTCCCGGGCCCTGGTTAATCGTACCCGTTCCCGCCCAATCCGGTGACCATCCAGTCTCATCCGGTCGTATACCTTACGATAGCCCCATCTCGGCTCCTGCTGTGACAGGTTGATAATCGCCTCATCCAGCGCATGGAAACAAGACTTATGTTGATAGGCACGTTTCGTGTTGCGATGTATCGATAACACCTGGCATGCCCGGCGCTCGCTGACCTCATAGCAGACTTGCAGATAACTTGCTGCATGTTGCTTCTCGGCCAGCGTTACCACTTTTTTGCATTCACGTCCCGTAGCATCCGATTATCAAGCGTCAGTTCAGCGACCACTTTCTTCAGCTCCACGTTCTCGTTCAGCAACGCCTTAAACTGCCTGACATCAGCCACATTCATGCCAGCATACTGTTTGCGCCAACGATAAAACGTCTGCTCAGTAATGTTATACTTCCGGCAAACGTCCCGAATATTATCGGCCAACTCGCCTTCCTGCAGAATCTTGACGATCTGTTCTTCAGTAAACCTTTTTTTCACAGGATCCTCCTTTTCAGAAAAATCCTAACATATTTCCTGGCTCAATTATAAAGGGGCCATCCAGGGGGATTACCCTGTCCCCGTAACCCTATTAATCCTTTAATCTATTTTAATAATTATGCTCAGATATAACTTGCCCATCTTGAGAGTACCAAACATATTTACCAATACGCTGCCCATCCTTATAAGATCCTTCTTCTTTTATTGAACTATTATCCCACCAAGTTTTATAGGTTCCATGGTGTAATTCATTTCTAAAATTAGCTTCTTGTGTAAGTACGCCGTGTTGATTCCAAACTCGACTTGGACCACTTAACTTTCCATTTTCAAAATGACTCTCAGCAATTAGCTGTCCATTCTCATCATGTATTTGCTTAATTTCAGTAGCCATTATATTTATCTCGGATAGTCAACGAATGCATTATATTCTGGGGGCTCAGATGGATCAGGAATGCCGCCATTACGAAGACAAAGTGTTCGCCTATCTGCAGCACGTGCCTTACATGCTTGAACCACTCTTGGCCCTAAATTAGACCATTGATAACAACTGGTATCTTCTTGTTCCCAGCGCTTATAACAAAAATCATCATCTAATGGACAAGTAGTTGTACTGTCTGCTTCATCTTTAGCATCTTCTGAATCATATATATCAGCTAATTCACTCATGGCATAACCTGCTAACGCAGCTGAGCCAAGATATGCTGCTGCATCCGCAAGTGCTGCCAATGCTGGCGGGATCGCTGGAATCACAAGAGGAAAAAACAAACCTGATGGATCTGAACGTAAAACTGGATTTTGACCGATAATAAAAGACTGTATAAGCAAAACATTTTACGAACAAGGCCGGTTATCTTCATCCCCCCATCTTCATAATTTTTCAACTGGCAAATCGATCCAGACTCCAAAATAGGTTTTAACATCTAATCCCAATGGATCAATAAAGCGTAAGGTGGGGTGCTTCAGATAATTAAATCTGTCACCCTTTTTTGTTCGTCAAAAGATGGATAACACGTAATAAGAATACCTAACTTATGTTGTTCAAGTTTAGCTATTACAGAAGAATTTATTTCAACATTGCAAGTTGCTGAGTCAAAAAAAACACCCAACCGGATATACCCACCTTCAGACAAAGCTAACAACTCTTGAAATTGGGAATCGAGAAGTAGTGAATCAATCAACTCAGATGCTGACAGCTCGGTTTCGCGTCGAAGAAAACAGTCGATTACCTTTCGTCCATTCCAGCGTTTTTCAAGAAATTCGTTGTGCAAAAGTGCCGCAACTTTCTCATGCATTAATTTTGTCGGCTCGATAAGCAACAAAGAAACATCAAATTCTTTCATGGGTACTGTTCCTCGTTAGTACACATATTTAGATCGGGTTTAACAGGATTGTAATCCGATTCTCCATCACCATCACAATCAAGTTCCGCACATCCTACACTCGGTATATATAGATACCACCATGGAATTAAAAGTTCGGGATCTATATACCCGCCCTCGTCTTTCTTAAACTTACGTTTATTATCTGGCGTCGGTTTTTTAAGGCGCTCCCACTCTTTATGGAGTTCATCTGCTTCCTGCTTGGTTAAATCACGAATGTCCATTTCACCTTTACGATGTGCCCAATGCCAAAATTTGGCTGGAAGACCATATAATTTATCCCATCTAGCTAACCCATAGGGATCAATATATTGCAGTGGATTATTTCCAACGTACCCATAAGTATTAGTCCCGGCAATTAACCCAATCGGGTCACTCTGTACATATCTTCCCGTATTCGGATCATAATCCCTGAAGTAGTTATAATGCAGGTTCGTCTCATCATCAAAGTACTGGCCGGGGAACCTATATTTGGTTCTGCAAATCAGTTAACTTTAGTTCTTGATCTTTTAGAACTTTACTAGCTATGTCTTTTAATTCTTCTAGCTCGCTCAGCTCTATATCCTTTAGCAGTTGAATACGAAACCTGATGGCTTTTATTTGCATGTTTAAATCATCAACAAGAGTCAAAGGAAGCATAGTTACCATCGATTGATAACTAGCAGTAGGCACCGATGAACGTTTTATTTCCTGCATGAATATAACTGGTTTTTTCTCAAAAAATTGTCCTGCACTCCTGCGAAAGTCGCCTAAGTCGCCCCCGTCAAGACATTGTTCCACTAACAACCCAGTTCGCAAACTGAAATTATTTCCTGATGCGATGCTATCAAATAAGTTTTGCCTAATATCAGATGGTACGGCGGTATAATTATTTACATTACCCCAATCACAATCCGAGACATATTCAGATATGCTGCTCACTAGCGTGTTCATAGTATTATCATTTGGATCCGCTAAAAATGCATGCCAAATTCCTACGACTGTACGCTCGGCGTGAACACAACCGGCACATAAAATACAGACAAGTAGATAAATTATTGTAATATGTTTCATTTATGGGCTCGGGAAATTATTATTGATATTCACTGTAATTTTACCTGTATTGTCTCGCCTGATAATATTGAGAATACTGTCCATCGCATTACCGCTATTACTTATCCAGTCTGGTATTTTTGTTGCTGTGCCTGGAGCAAAACATCCTTCTAATTCTGATGGTTGATTTGCGAGATGAATCTGAATATCAGTCGCATGTGGTACGCCAATTAATTCAATTCGGTCTTTACGATTAGCTCTTTTGTCAACAAAAGCTTGATAGCTGCCTGTAGGTGTAGGCAAGTTAGGGTTCGGAGGGTTTCTGTTTTCAAGAACGTCACCAGAATACGTCGTACTTATTACATTGCTAGTGGCCGTAATCGTTCCAGTTATAGAGTTCGCGGTTCTACCGGTTCTAGTAATATCAATCGTAACATCTAGTCCCAGTGAATCTGTCCATGACAGTGGATTTTGGCCTACATAACCGTACAGGTTTAGCCCTCCCATCGTACCGATTGGATCAGGTTGAATGTACCGGCCGGTCGTCGGGTCGTAGTCCCGGAAGTAGTTGTAATGCAGCCCCGTCTCTTCATCAAAATACTGGCCGGGGAACCGAAGGTTGTTGGTCACTGTGCCGGTAGTGATGTCCGCCTTGCCGAACGGCTCATAATCCGCCGACCAGACTACCTGCTGCGTCCCATTCGTTAGCAGTTGTGGCGTCCCCAGATGGTCGGTGTGGTAAGTGTAAATCACTGCCCCACCCATTACAGCCAGCGGTTGACCGTCGAGATACGCGTACTCGCGGAGTGTGGAGCCGTTCTCGTCCAGTTCCGCCAGTAACAGTCCATCCTGGTCGTAGTAATACAGGGTGGGATCTATCACGTCCTTGATGACCCGCTCCCCCTTGCCGTTATAGAAATAAGCGGCAACCGGCGTACTGGACACTTCCACCGTGGCCAACCGGTTGTTATCCCCATACACGAACTCATGGGTACCGTTCGAGCTGGTATTGCCGTTGTTGTCATAGCTGAATGTCTGCGGGGTAATGCCGTCATCGACCTCGTCCAGACGGTGGGTATAGCTGATATAACTGTATGTGTCAGTCGCCATCCCAAGGGTCTGGGTCTGGCGGTTGCCGTTCGCATCATAGGTATAGGCATAATCCCCATAGATACCGTCCGCACCGGTCAGCCGGTTCAGTTCATCATAGCCAAATGCCTGCGTGCGACTGCCGTCCAGTACGTTGGTAATGCCAATGATGTTATTGGCATCGTCGTAGGTATAAGTGACCGCCTGCAAGGTCGAGACATCCCCTGTCAGCAACTGCGTCACCCGATAATCAAGGTCGTAACCGCGGGTATGTTCCAGGCTATTTCCGTAAGTCATGGCATCCACCGGCCCGAACGGAACATAAGTAATGGCATCCGCCAGTAGGTACGTCTGGGTGTTATAGACGGTATCCACCTGCTCAATCCGCCCATTCGTATCGCGGCTATACTCGACCACTCGGCCATTGGGGTAAGTAATCGTTTCTACCTGGTTCGCGTCGTCATAGGTATAGCCGATGGTCTTGACGACCGTACCCCGTGTGCTGGTCTCGCTGGCACGGTTCCCACGTGCATCGTAGGTGTATTCCGTCGTTCCGCTCTCATCTGTCATCTCACACAGGTGTCCAATGCCATTCGTACAGGTATCATAGACATAGGTCACATTCTGACCGGTGTCAGGATACGTAATCAATGCCAGGCGATTTAGCACATCGTAATCATATTCGACTGTCACATTGCGGGCGTCAGTCTGTGCGATACGATTGCCCGCCGTATCGTAGTCATACGTGGTCACTCCGGTATCTGGACTTGTCTGTTCTACCAGATCATCCAGTCCGTCATACTGATAAGCGGTGACCAGCGTTCTCGGATCGGTTACCCCAATCAAGTTGTCCCGAGCGTCGTAGTCATACGCGGTGACGCCATACTCCGCATCCTGGACAGTGATCCGGCGGTTCAGCGCGTCAAACGCTTGGACGGTGGCCTGGCTCAACCCGGTCGGATCGACCGTAATATTAGTCTGGTTGCCATTATCGTCATACCCGTAGGCCACCGCCTGTCCCTCGCCCCCGGTCAACATGATCAACTGGTTCAGGTCGTTGTACGTCCGTGCGAGTGTGCGCGTCAGTGTGCTACCTGTGTCCTTTACATTCTCCACGATCCGGTTTCCCTGGTCATCCAGCGTATATTCGATCCGATTACCGAGGTTGTCCTCGACTGCAGTCAGCCGCTGGGCGTCATCGTATTCGTTGATCAGGAAGGTGCCATTCGGCAGCGTTGTCTTTGTAATGTTCCCTACCCCGTCGTACTCAAAGGTAGTGGTCTTACTGTCGACTGTTCGGGTGAGCAATCTGCCGCGATTATCGTACGTCAGTGCCGTGACAGTGCCGTTTGGATCGGTCATCGACAACGGCCGACCATGGGTGTCGTGGCTGGTGACCTCGGTTTCCTGACTGAGTGCGTTGATAACCGAGATCAGGTTGCCATCCGTGTCATATTCATACGAGGTTACATCGCTTACATCGGTCCGGGGGCCGTTTATAGTGGACAGGAGCCCTTCGGGCGAAGTGCCACCTCCATTATGATAAGTATAGGTGGTAGTCCGCGCAGCCGATGTGGCGGTATCCGTCTCTGTCCCGGTCAACAACTGACCTACGCTATCGTAAGTGAATGTTGTAGTCTTGCCGGGTTCAGTTATCCCCGTCGGGACCCTTAATGTGCTGTGCCAGGTGGTGGCTATCGTACGCTGGTCTGCCGTGCCATACGCCTCGGTACGTGATGTTTGAAGACCACGACTATTGTAAACATAGTTGGTCAGGTTTCCGTTAAAATCTGTGCGCGATTCAGGATACCCATTCGCATCGTATTCAACACTTTCAGATGGACTGCCACACAAGTCTCCAGTCACATCACTAACATTGGTTTTACCGTATATAGTTTCAAAAGCATAAGTACATACATTTCCCAGACTGCCAGTAATCGTACGGGTACCGTTTACGTTGTACACCACGTCGATTCGTGCAGCACCACCAGCATGCTCACTGAATGTCGCATTGCCCGTAGTATCATCATAACCATAAGTGGAAAACCGGTTGCTGTTCTCATCAGTAATACCAGTTACATACACAGGAAAACCAGTTTCTTCGTAATGATAAGTGCGAACAGGATTGTCGGCAGTAGTTAAAGGGGTATCGTCAGGATATTTAACGTTTGAAAGACGTATATGAAGACCTGTAGCATGTGTATACAGGATTTCATTTCCGTCAGGATCAACGACCATGGTCATTTTTCCAGACACATAATAAATCTTTAATTGACGACCAAACGGATCAGTAACCCTGTCCACAGTTGCTGAATTAGCATCGCCCAGACCCGGGTAACCAGGTACATTCGCCAGATTATTTTCAACAATAGTTACAAATCCTTCCCGGGTAGTGATGGATTTTAAAACTCCAGCTGAACCAACGGCCTCATAATATTCAATAGAATCGTTAGCGGTTATCAAGTTCCAGCCATTGGTAACCGTCACCAGCTTTTCTCTTATATTTGCCTGTGTGACCCAAACGTTATTTATCTTACGAAAGTTAATTGCCCTTCCATCTTGCCGTTGTGCAACGATAAGTGTACCGGAAGGTGTGAGTCGTAACCGTTGCCGATAATCCATGGTCCAGCCGGTTCCGAGCGGACTGAGAAAACCGATAAATTTACTGTTGTAATAGCGACGTAGCTGTAATCCTCCAGGAACGGGAGAAGTATAATCAGTTTCAATCAGGAATTTATTCCCGCTTGACACATTAATTGGATTCCCTTTGAGTGGGCTTGGGATGGAACACTCTCCCGTATCACAAGGTCCGTAATTATATTCGGCAATCGTCCCTAGATTTAAACAATATGGATGCGGTTCATATACCTTATAATCTTCTGAGCCACTACCATAAATCTGCCAGTCTTCGTTCTTTACACCACCAGGGCATCTAAAATTCCACCATTTATTATAATTTGAATTCATGGTGCCAGTCGTTCCATTCGCAAAGGTAACTTGATCACAGTGCACAACAGTCAAGGAAGCGAAAGCTGTCGACCAGAAACAATTTACCCCAACAGCTTTAGGATTTCGTGTTGGAGTATTGTATTCTTTAATCCAAGCGCTTGCGACGACAGAAGGCATATCAATAGTCCAATACCCGTCGGTAATTACTTCAAAGTTAGGCGCTAGGGTTGCTCCTTGAATCGGAATAGAGAGAGATAGAATAAATGCGATTAGTAAATATTCATTAATTTTATGGGCGAGCTTAATAGATGTCGTCATCTTGTCCTTCCTTTTTTAAATTCATGATAAATGAACCTGAACAAATTTATGCCACCGTTGTTTAGTCCGCCTTTTTTTTATTTTTTATGCCAATCCCATTCTACGAACTAGCAAATCAGCTTAAGTCTAAAGGTTAGAATTATTTTTTTAATCCCAATACGAAAGTAGCAGTCGGCACCTACTTTCGCAAATAAATAAATGTAACTTCCTTACTGTTTTCAATATTTGTAGTATTCCCTACAGAGTCATCAGTCATATCCTGACAGGAACTCCGCAGATTGGCCGAATAATTATAACCAGCAAGATTAAATGCTTAGATATCTAACGTTATATCAAACGCAGAAAGCTATTAATGTTTGGACTGCAATGAAAGTGTCGCGTTCTTTCTCAATAAAGTCTGAGGGGGGGTTAGGTAGTTAACAACGTATTTTAAAATGATATTCGCAAACCGATTATAATCTTGTGAGGTCAGCGGGGAAATAGTAACCTGGTTTCTGTTACCAGACGCGAGGGGGAAGGATTAGTCCTCACACAATCGGCGGTTCCGGCGGTTTCAATCCATCCGCGGCTGCATGCAGGGAGTTCTGCACTTCCTCCGGTTGTGCCGCCGTATCATCGGTTGTCCTGAACCTTGCAATATGAAACAGCGCCTCGCCTTCATTCACAAGCGGGATGTTGGTACGGCCGATGATAATACCGTTCGCGGTTGCCCGTACTTCTTGCTCTTTATTGCCGAACGGGTCCGAGATAATACCCATCAATTCATTTTTATAGACCTTCGCTCCCAGCACTTTTATTGTCCGTAGTATCCCACTTTGCGGCGCACGTACCCATGTGCTGGACAACGCCACCAGCGGTTCGGCCCTGGTGCGGACCTTTTTCATTGTCGGCAGCATACCGATTTCACGCATGACTGATAATATTCCCTGTTCACCACGCTGGATTGAATCATCGTCAAAGCGGAGTGCCTCTCCGGCCTCGTATACGATCACAGTCACGCCGGCCTTTTCGGCGGATTCACGTAGTGAACCTGCCACCACACTGGTATTCAGGATCACCGGCAGGGAGAACGCACGTGCAATGCGCTCGGTCTCAGGATCATCCATCAGTGCACGCACGTGCGGAAAATTGTCGCGATGAATTGCGGCCGTGTGCAGGTCGATGCCATACGTACATTTTAAGACGATCTCTCTCAGAAACACATTGGCCATACGCGCTGCCAGTGATCCGGTTTCGGATCCCGGAAAGGTCCGGTTCAAATCCCGGCGGTCCGGCAGATATCGGGTTTTGTTTATAAAACCATATATGTTGACTACAGGTACGGCCAGCAAGGTGCCTTTCAGATTATTGACCAGACTGTTTGTCAGGATGCGCCGGATAATTTCTACACCATTGATTTCATCACCATGCACTGCACCGGACAGGAACAACACCGGTCCGGGTTTCTTGCCGTGTATGACATGGACCGGCAGAGTGATACCTGTATGCGTGTACAGGTCAGGTACGTCAAGATCAACCGTGATTCTTTGGCCTGCCTTGATAGTTATTCCACCAATGACGATAGGATTGCGCACGATTTAATGACCGCCCTTGGTTTTGGTCTTGCCCTGCCTGGCATTTTTTTCCATAAACTGGATGATGAGGTCGGCGATGTCCTTGCCAGTGGCTGTTTCTATACCTTCAAGTCCGGGTGAAGAATTTACCTCGATAACGAGTGGGCCGCGGCTCGACCGTAGGATATCAACTCCGCAGACATTCAGGCCCATTATGTTTGCGGCCTTTACTGCAGTGGCGCGCTCTTCCGGTGTAGTCGAGACCAGCATGGCCGTACCGCCCTGGTGCAGGTTCGATCTGAATTCGCCTTGCTTGCCCTGGCGTTTCATTGCGGCCACCACTTTTTCCCCGATGACAAAGCAGCGGATATCTGCACCGCCTGATTCCTTTATGTATTCCTGTACGAGTACGCTGACTTTCAGATCCAGAAATGACTCGATCACGCTTTCCGCGGCCTTCTGGGTCTCGGCCAGCACGACACCTACACCCTGGGTGCCAGACAGGATCTTGATCACGAGCGGTGCGCCGCCAACCATCTTGATAAGGTCCTTGATATCGTCCGGTTTGTTGGCAAAGCCGGTAACCGGTAAACCGACGCCTTTGCGCGAGAGTAACTGGCAGGCCCGCAGTTTGTCCCTGGCCCGGCTGATGGCGACAGACTCATTCAGCGGATAGACCCCCATCATTTCAAACTGCCTTAATACGGCCGTACCGTAAAAGGTGACTGACGCGCCGATACGCGGGATGATCGCATCGAAACCCTCCAACACCTTGCCCTTGTAGTGGATTTCCGATTTACGCGAAGAGATACTCATATAACAACGCAGTACATCGAGTACATGCACATTATGTCCGCGGTGTCTGGCGGCTTCAACCAGCCTTTTAGTTGAGTATAATCTTGTGTTTCTGGACAATATGGCGACTTTCATTCTTTAGCTCCAGATTGTTTTCCGTGAGACTTGTAGACCCGGCCCATGCCACGCCCGGTCAGGTACGATGCAGACGGATCAATCTTCAGACCGCCATTGTTAATAGCGGAACGCCCGAGCAGCATCCTGAACATCATGTCTTCCCGGCTGGTCAGGGTCAGCTCAATGTTCAATTTATGGTCGCCGACATAGACCGTTGATTCGATTACGTAACGCTCCTCACTGTGACCTCCGGAATCTTTCACCGACCGTTTCTGCAGGACGGGTGCCTCACATATCAGTACTATATGCTTCCTGTTTCGTAGCGGGTGCAGCCAGAATCTGACATGGTCGGATTTATCTCTGGTAAACGGTTCTATGCGAAACGCATGCAGCGCGGAGGTCTTGGCGCCTGTGTCTATCTTGGCCTTGATTGCAGGTATGCCGAGTTCGGGCAGGCAGACCCATTCACGCCAGCCAAGTATATTGGGTGCTGAAGGTGTCTTGCGTTTGCTGGCGGGTTTCCAGGCTGGGTATTCTACTTTTGTCATCGGTTATGCTATGGTTAATGAAGGATTATCTTTGCCCAGACCGCTGATGATTACAATACATTCTTGTAAAACGGGATTCGGGACTCGGGATTCGGCACTGACCTGCAGGGAAAATTGAAATACTGGCAGTGAAGCTGCAAATACCAGTACGGAACCTGGAGGCTAAATAATGTTATCGATCACGCAATAATTGTCGAGTTTCTGCCAGCGGCAGGCCCATCACACCGGAGTAACTGCCTTCAAACCGGCTGATAAACCCTGCAGCCTTGTCCTGAATGCCATAGGCCCCGGCCTTGTCGAGTGGCTGACAGGTCTGGCAATAGTGCAGACATTCTTCCGGAGTGAGTGGTTTGAACCAGACCCGGCTACTACTGACGAGGGCTTCAGGTGTGTCCCTCAACAGCACGACTGCGGTATGCACCAGGTGATCGCGGCCGGACAGCGACAGCAGCATCTCGACCGCCTCATCCATATTTGAAGGTTTGCCCAGTATTCTGTCATCCAGTATGACCTCAGTATCGGCAGCAAGGACGGGAAGATTTCGCGGCGCATGCTGTCTGCATGCAACGGCCTTCTCTATGGCAATTCGTCTGACGTAATCGACAGCGGACTCACCGGGGCCGGGTATTTCATCTATATTGACATCGACAATATCAAACTCTATACCAAGTTGTTGCAGCAGGTCCTTTCTGCGTGGAGATTTTGAAGCGAGATACAGTGTAGTCACGAGAAGGTCAGATAACAGGAAA
>JBCKWF010000027.1:0-18403 GCA_038922895.1 Gammaproteobacteria bacterium | reverse complement strand
ATCCAATGTGAGGTGTTTGTATTGTTTTGGCATGCAGCATTCTCCCATGAAAGAATGTTGCACTTGGAGTTAGAGCGCGCCTGCACTTTTATGAATATTGCGACTTTACCCACGAGGATGATGTTTCGCGTGGATGTCTTTCAATCGCTCCTTGGCGATATGTGTGTAGATCTGTGTCGTCGACAAATCGCTGTGGCCCAGCAACATCTGCACCACACGCAGGTCTGCGCCATGATTCAACATGTGGGTTGCAAAGGCATGGCGTAACACATGTGGTGATAGCGGTTTGTTTATCTCCGCTGTGATTGCATAACGTTTGATTGCATACCAGAAGGTCTGCCGGGTCTGCGGTGTACCGCGGTTAGAGGGAAACAGGGTTGCATCCGGCTGGCCCTTGAAAAAATTCGGCCTGACATCACGTATATACCGCAAAAGCCAGTCGACTGCTTCTTCGCCAAGTGGTACTAGCCTTTCTTTATTACCCTTGCCTATGACCCGGATCACACCTTGGCGCAGGTTCAGTTGATCCAGACGCAGGTTAACCAGTTCTGATACACGCAGGCCGGTCGCATACAATACTTCCAGCATGACCCGGTCCCGCATACCGGTCCGTTTAATAGTGTCAGGTGCCTGTAACAATGCCATAACGTCTGTCTCGGTTAATGTTTTTGGCAAGGACCGGCCCAGTCTCGGCGATTCAACATTGACAGTCGGATCTATCACTATGCGGCCTTCCCGGGCAAGATACTGGAACAGCCGACGCAGGCTCGATAATCTGCGCGCAGTCGATCGGGTTGAACGCCGGGCCTGTAATGCGAGATACGCATGCAGATCTGCAGCGCTGGTTTTCAGAAAATCATGATTGTCCCGGCTGTATTGCCATTCAGCGAACGTGTATAAATCAGTACGGTAGGCCTCGAGCGTATTTTTACCCAGTCCGCGTTCCATCCACAAGACATCCAGAAACAGGTCTATCTCGTGCCTTGCACGATCCAGTTCCGGACGATCAGTTGAAATGCTTGGTTTCATGGCAGCATCACTGCCGAAGATTCAGGTCCAGTGATTCCAGCAATTTTATGCCGGAATCACTGTATACAAGACGGATGAGACAACGACTATCTCGCGTTGTCGCCTCGGGATAGAACTTATTCTGCTTCCTGGCTTGCACCGGTCGGGGCATTACTGGCGAGCTTTTCCTTGATACGGGCCGATTTGCCGCTCAGGTCACGCATGTAATACAGCTTGGCCCTGCGTATATCACCACGGCGTTTGACCTGGATATTGGCAACACCCGGGCTGTGGGTCTGGAACACACGCTCAACCCCTTCACCATAGGAAATCTTGCGGACCGTAAAGGACGAATTCAAACCACGATTCTTGATTGCTATGACCACACCTTCAAATGCCTGCAGTCTTTCACGCGTGCCTTCCTTTACCTTGACCTGCACAACCACCGTGTCGCCCGGACCAAAATCAGGAACACTCTGTTTCAATTGTTCAGTTTCAAGTTGTTCAATAATATTACGCATCACTGTTACTCCGGTTAAGTCTGGTTCAATTTTTGTTCATTCTGAAATTCAGTCAACAACTTTTTCTGCTGATCATCCAGTTGCATCGCTGCCAGCAGGTCCGGCCTGCGCTGCCAGGTACGCCCGAGCGCCTGTTTCATGCGCCATTGCCGGATTTGCTGATGATCTCCACTCAGCAAGACCGCAGGTACCCGTTTATCTTCAATCACTTCAGGCCTGGTGTAATGCGGATAATCCAGCAGGCCGTTTGCAAATGAATCTTCGTCTGCAGAATCATCATGTCCGAGTACACCCGGTATGGTCCTGGCCATTGCATCTATCAGTACCATCGCTGGAAGTTCGCCCCCGCTCAGGACATAATCGCCTATCGACCATTCTTCATCGATATACAACTGTATCAGGCGTTCATCCACTCCTTCATAACGTCCTGCAACCAGTATTATCTGTCTATAAGCGGCCATGCTGGTCACCGCCTGCTGATCCAGTTTGTTACCCTGAGGGGTCAGGTAAACTACCCTGGCCTCCGGCATTAACACCTTTGCAGCGGCTATTGCGTCCCGCAATGGCTGCACTGACATCACCATGCCCGGGCCGCCACCATAGGACCTGTCATCGACATGCCGGTGCGGTTCCGGCGCATAATCCCTGGGATTAAATGCACTTATCGTTACCAGAGCGTTCTTGACTGCCCGGCCGGTGATGCCGTACTGCTCTACTGCAGCCAACATCTCCGGAAACAGGGTGACAACGGCAAACTGTAACATCAGCTGTACTCCGGGTCCCAGTCCACCGTTATCCGGCCATTCTCAATATCAATTTCTGTTACATAATGCTTCATTATCAGCGGTACCAGATGACGACGTTCCCCTTCGATGACGAGCACATCATTCGCCCCGGTTTCCAGAATTTCTGTCACCTTGCCCAGGACCACACCAGCCTGGTTCACTGCATCCAGTTGTAGCAGATCGCACCAGTAATACTCACCTGCCGGAAGCACCGGCATCTGGTGCCGGTAAACTGCAATCTCTTTACCGATAAACGTCCTGGCAATGTCCCTGTCTTCCAGATCACGCAATCTCGCAATCAATCCCTTGCCATGGACACGCCCATCCAGTAATTCTCTGGGCTCCTGCTGTTCACCCCGGATTATCAACCAGGGAGTATAGGAAAATATATTTGTTGCAGGCCGCGTATAGGAGACTACCTTCACCCAGCCTGACACACCATAGATACCGCTGACCCTTCCGACTATAAGCTGATCCTGACTTACAGACCCGCCGTCAGCAGGTTTCATATAGCGGAATCAAATCAGGCGGCAGCGGCTGTCTGACTGGCCGGTTTTACCTGTTTTAATAAGGAAGCAACCCTGTCTGAAGGCTGGGCCCCAAGGGATACCCAGTGGCTTACCCTGTCCATATCAACATTTAACCCGATTTCCTTGCCTGTCGCGACCGGGTTGAAATAACCGACACGTTCAATATAGCGTCCGTCACGACGGCTTCTGGAGTCAGTGACGACGATGTGGTAGAAAGCCCTTTTTTTAGCGCCGGCGCGCGCCAATCTGATCGTTACCATTTAATACATGTTCCTCGAATTGATATTTAAAAAACCCGCCCTGCTGCAAGAGGCGGGTATTTTACGGGATATGGCGTAAAAAGAAAGAGCAAACAACTACTTAGTGATAAATATCTGTCTGCGGGTGAAAACCGGACCATAACACCCAAGCCGGCCAGCGGGTTAAATTTTCCTTATTTAAAACAGTCTGTTAGATTGAGCACCTGATTCAGTATTTACCCGTGGGTACCAGGGATCACGAATAAGCGGTCGACTATGCAAGATCAGAAGCTACAGCTACGCAGGCAATTCAGGCAATATCGGGACAATATTGATGCAATTACGCGTGGCCGGAATGATCTGGCCATCCTGGAAAAACTGCAGGGACTGCCTGAAATCACAGCAGCAAACAGCCTGTTTTGTTATATCTCTACCGGCACAGAAACAGATACCCGTTTGCTGCTGGACTGGCTGTTGACCCAGGGCAAACAACTGGCAGTACCCAAGATTACCGGTAACGGACGGATGCTGGCCGTAGCGTTCACCGGCTGGTCCGATTTACAGACGGGAAAACCTGGTATACCCGCACCGGTATTGTCTGATGAGTTTAATGGCAAGCTGGATGTCAGCATCACGCCCGGTCTCGCCTATACGATTAGCGGGACCCGGTTGGGACAGGGACAGGCTTATTATGACCGCTGGTTTGCTGAACATACGGTGCAGCACAAGATTGCACTGGCGTTCGAATGCCAGATGACAGACAAGCTGCCGGCAGACGCACATGATATTGCCGTCGACATAATAATCACGGAACAACGCATTATCAGGGTTTCATAGTCTCCATTCTGCGGGTCCAGTATCCGGCAAACAGGGAACCGCTGATGTTATGCCAGACACTGAACACTGCCCCCGGTAGTGCCGCCATTATAGAAAAGTAATTCTTCGCCAGTACCACCGCCAGTCCGGAATTGTGCATCCCGACCTCAATGGCGATGGTGCGACAGATTTTTTCATCAAGGCCCAGCCATTTTGCAGTGTAGTATCCTGAGAGCAAACCCAGTAAATTATGCCAGACCACAGCAGCCAGTACCGGCAGCGCGACCAGGTGCAACTGTGATTGTGTCATGGCCATAACAATTCCGATAATCAGAATGATGGCCAGCACCGAGATAAACGGGAAGGCCTTTTTAACAAAATGCAGACTCTGGCCCAGATAGTGGTTTACCAGCACGCCCGCCGCGACAGGCACAAGCGTGATTATGAAAATATCGAACATCATGTCTGCTACCGGAACTTCCACGCCCTGCCCCAGATAAAACCATGTCAACAAGGGTGTCAGCACGACACCTAGTAGAGTAGACACTGCAGTTATCATGATAGACAGGGCCACATCGCCACGTGCCAGATAACAGATTACGTTCGATGCGGTACCACCTGGACAGGCACCGACCACAACCAGTCCAATCAATAATGACTGCTCCAGACCGAATACGATAGCGACCGCATAGGCAATCAATGGCATGAACAGAAACTGCAGTACCACGCCGAGAGTAATTACCTTCGGCCGCTTCAACATCTCGATGAAATTCTCAAACCGCAGGCTGATTCCCATACCGAACATCAGGGTGCCAAGCAACAGTTCAATGTAATCAGCGAACGGGGTCAGTAGTGCAGGATAAAACCAGGAAACGAGTGTGATCAGGATCGCACCGAGGGGAAACAAAAAGGTGGCTGACATAGTTAGGACCTATCCCAAAATAACTGCTCTTGCCAATGTGGCGTTAAAAATGAACCCGGAATGCGGGGCAGTGAAACAGCAAACTAATTATTGACGACTGTACCCCACAAATCATACTCAGCAGCACTGTCTATCCTGACACTGACGATTTCACCTGCAATTAACGGCTTGTCACTGCTGACAAACACATTGCCATCTATCTCGGGGGCATCGGCATGGCTGCGTCCTACGTATTCATTATTATCGATTTCATCAATCAATACCTGCAGTATTTTACCAGGCTTGCCGGCCAGTTTCTGTTCGCTGATCCCTGCCTGCACCTGCATGAAACGGTGCCAGCGCTCTTCCTTGATCTCGTCGAGCACATGATCAGGCAGATCATTGGCTGCCGCGCCCTGCACCGGTGAGTATTGGAAACAACCGACCCGGTCCAGCTGGGCCTGCTGCAGGAACTCCAGCAATAACTCGAAATCCTTATCTGTCTCACCGGGGAAACCGACGATAAAGGTGGAACGAATGGTCATGTCCGGGCAGATATTTCTCCATCTGCTGATATGCTCCAACGTATTTGCGGTTGCCGCCGGCCTGCGCATCTGTTTCAGTATGCGCGTGCTGCCATGCTGGAACGGTACATCCAGATACGGCAATATTTTACCATCCGCCATTAACGGGATGATGTCATCGACATGCGGATATGGGTACACGTAGTGCAACCGTACCCAGACTCCGAGCGATCCGAGCGCCTCGCACAGGTGATATAAATCGGTCTTCACTGGTCTGCCGTTCCAGAACCCGGTTTTATATTTCGTATCTACGCCGTAGGCACTGGTATCCTGGGATATGACCAGCAATTCCTTTACCCCTGCCCGTACCAGGCCTTCTGCCTCTTTCATCACCTCGCCGGCATCACGGCTGACCAGTTTGCCACGCATCGACGGAATGATGCAGAAACTGCATTTGTGATTACATCCTTCGGAGATTTTAAGGTAAGCGTAATGCCGCGGTGTCAGTTTGATGCCCTGCGGCGGTACCAGGTCAACAAACGGATCATGTGTGCCGGTACGCGGGGCATGCAGATGGACGGCACTGACCACCTGTTCATATTGCTGCGGGCCGGTCACACTTAAAACCTGTGGATGAATACTACGGATTTTATCTGCGTCCACACCCATACAGCCGGTCACAATGACCCGGCCGTTTTCACTGATGGCCTCGCCGATAGCCTCGAGTGACTCGGCCCTCGCACTGTCGATAAAGCCGCAGGTGTTGACGATGACAACATCCGCGTCCTCATAACTGTCAGAGATACGATAGCCGTCCAGCCGCAGCTGGGTCAGGATGCGTTCGGAATCAACCAGTGCCTTGGGGCAACCCAGACTAATAAAACCAACGGTAGACCCTGTCATTTACGGTTCAACGGATTGCTGGGATCAACGCCTTCACGGAACGGCTTGCGGCGCACAATATCAGTCAACTGGTAGACCTTGCCAATCCAGTTATTGATCACCGCCTCGGCACTGTCATGCCAGGTATTGTCCAGCGTCGGCACGATCAGGTGCTCCGGAAACTGCGGGGGAATGTCACCCCTGCGCCGGGCCAGAATGATGCGGTCCTTGTACTCATCCAGGATAGCTGCATTACTGACACTTAAATAATTCTCAGGATATTGTGGATAGTCTTGCAGATTCTCAAAGATATAACGTCCGACCTCGCGTTTGTATTCCTTTATCAGGCTGTTCGCATCGTACTCGGGATGCCCCTGGCAGAATACTATGCGAAAACCGTCTTCGCTGACGGCCAGATGCACGCCGGCCTGCCCGCTTTCAACCAGGATTTCCAGGCCCGCCTGTTCGAACTGGCTGCGATCAACCTGATTGTAACGCGAATGCGGTACGTCAAACCGGGTGTTCACTCCGGACACCAGAGGATGGGTCTTGTCCATGACCCTGTGCGGATAGACACCCCAGCGTTTTTCCGGCAAGGGCCGCCGTTTCAGTCCGTAGCGGAACTCCAGCAACGCATGCGTAGCCAGACAGGAACACAAGGTCGATGTGACGTTAGCATAGGCCCAATCGGTAATTTCCTTTAATGGTTTCCAGAAGGACTGCGCAGACAATTCAGCACCTATCACATTCGCACCGGTAATGATCAGCGCATCCAGGCCCTGTTCCTTGATAGCATCAATGTCCATGTAGTATTGCTTGATGTGGGCGCTGCCTTCTTCTCCCCGCTTTATCTCCTTCAGGGTAAACGGGTAGACATAAAACTGGGCAATCTGGTTACTCTCGCCAACCAGCCGCAAAAACTGGCGTTCAGTCGCTTCCAGTGCCTTGTCCGGCATCATGTTCAGCAGGCCAATATGCAGTTCACGGATGTCCTGGTGGACAGCATGATCGCGCGAGATGACTGTTTCACCTTCTTCGCTCAGACGGGAGAAACTGGGTAAACTGGAATTTGCGACCAATGGCATGTTCGTTCTGCTCTCGCTGGTTAAACCTGGCTGTCGAGTGCCCGGGCAATAACCCGGATAAAATCCTTTTCGTTTCTTACCGTCTCAATCTCCTTCGTGCTGACCGAGTAACCGTGGTTGTTCGCGATTGCCTCATAACGGGGTATCCGCGCATAAAACAGCCTGGGAAATACCCAGCGCACAAAATCATCCGGATTGATCAGCGCAGCATATTCGAGATTGTGCAGTTTCAGATACTCAGCCAATTGCTCGTCCAGAAATGATTCCCGGTAATACAAGGGTTTCGGGTCCGTCTCCGCCCGTTCTATCAGGGCCTTCTCGTTTTCCTCGGTGGCCTTGATATAAATAATCAGCGTATGTTCTGCGAGCCGGCTGATAACCTGTTCATCGTCCAGTTCACACAGGCTGCCACTCGCATCATTGATAAAGTGATCGTAGCCGTAGATTTCATAGGCCTTGTGTATAAACTTGGCCACATCGTTCATTGCCGCGATCTCTGCGTCACGGTGCAGTGCCTGGCGGTGCTTGAATTCACCCAGACCGATTCCGCCCTGGCCGGGATTACCCAGTTTGCCCAGATAAGAAGACAGTGATTTCAGGTTATCGATACCGAGATTGTTGGCGATATGGATCGAGTCAGAACGCAATAACTCCTCCAGGAAAGGGATCTGCATTGCCTGTAACTTGATATTGTCCAGGATGACCTCGTCCAGATAGCGGGTACCGATACGATAGTCACAGGAAAAATGAAACCAGTGGTTCTTGCGCAGGATGCAGGCAAGCCGGGTCTTGCCTACTCCGGACATGCCGAGCAGGGTGATCGCCTTACGGCTCCATGACCTGAACTGCTTACCCGTTAATTTCATGCCTGTGCTTCACCTTAAAAAATCGAATCGTACCCTAAAGCCGCGCGTAATTACACTTTTGCAGACCATAATTAATACATACGTACACTGTTGCTTATGCCTGAAAACGCCTGTTAGCGACCGTTATGTCTACATAAAAAAAGGGGCTGCTGCCCCTTCTTCTATCCATTGATAATCAGGGATTATACGGGCGCTTCCTCATTAACAGCCTTCATACTGAGACGTACCCTGCCCTGCCGGTCTATTTCGAGTACCTTGACCTTGACCATATCGCCCTCGGACAGCTTGTCTGTCACATTCTCTACCCTCTCTTCCGAAATCTGGGAGATATGGACCAGGCCATCCTTGCCCGGTAACACATTTACAAATGCACCAAAATCCATGATCTTGGCAACCCGACCTTCATAGATCTTCCCGACTTCAATCTCTGCCGTCAGCGCTTCAATGCGTGCGCGTGCCACATCGCTTGCGGTCTTGTCATTTGAATAGATCTTGACCGTACCTTCATCATCGATGTCTATCGTCGTTCCGGTTTCCTCGGTCAGTGCGCGGATAACTGCACCACCCTTGCCGATGACATCCCTGATCTTTGCAGGATTGATCCTGATAATGGTAACGCGCGGGGCATACTCGGACATTTCCTGGCGTGGCGTCGTAATTGCCGTGCGCATCTTATCCAGTATATGCAAGCGGCCAACCTTCGCCTGGGCCAGCGCCACTTGCATGATTTCTTTCGTAATACCATCAATCTTGATATCCATCTGCAACGCACTGATACCTTTTTCGGTACCGGCGACCTTGAAGTCCATGTCACCGAGATGATCTTCATCTCCCATGATGTCTGATAATACAACAAACTTATCACCTTCCTTGATAAGTCCCATTGCAATACCGGCTACCGGGGCCTCAATCGGCACACCCGCATCCATCAATGCCAGGCTGCTACCACATACAGATGCCATCGAACTGGAGCCGTTTGATTCGGTGATTTCTGAAACGACCCTGATCGAATACGGATATTTTTCCATGTCCGGCATCACTGCCATCACACCACGCTTGGCCAGACGACCATGTCCAATCTCACGGCGTTTCGGGCCGGCCATACGACCAACCTCGCCAACGCAAAACGGAGGAAAGTTGTAATGGAACATGAATTTTTCCTTGTACTCGCCTTCAATCGCATCGATTCTCTGTGCATCACGGTCAGTACCCAGCGTGATAATAACCAGCGCCTGGGTCTCACCACGGGTAAACAGTGCAGAACCGTGCGTCCTTGGTAATATTCCTACCTCGACAGTAATATCACGGATATTTTTCGGGTCCCTGCCGTCAATTCTGGGTTCTCCGGCGATGATGCCACCACGGACTATCGAGCTTTCCAGATGTCCAACCACCTCGCCTATCTGTGTTTCGGTCCAGCGTTCAGCATTTTTCTGCAGGATAGACGCAATCACTTCGCTGTGTATTTCGTCGATCCGTTCACGTCGGCTGAGCTTGTCGGTAATTGAATAGGCCTCATGCAACAGGTCAGAACAGCATTTCTCTACTTCTGCCTGCAGGGCCGTATCTTTTTGCGGTGCCTTCCAGTCCCAGGCCTTGACCTTGGCTGCTTGCGCAAACGCGATGATATTGTCGATTACGACCTGCATCTGCTCATGGCCGAACATGACCGCGCCCAGCATAACCTCTTCAGACAGCTGTCGGGCCTCGGATTCTACCATCAACACCGATCTGCTCGTGCCTGCTACAACCAGATCCAGATCAGAACCCGCAAGCTCATCGCTGCCCGGATTCAGCATATATTGTCCGGCCTTGTATCCGACACGTGCGACACCAATCGGGCCATTAAACGGTACACCAGACAACATCACTGCAGCAGATGCACCTATCATCGCCACAATATCGGCATTAATCTGTGGATCAAGTGAGAGTACACTGGCAACTACCTGTACTTCATTTTTAAAATCCTTGGGGAACAGCGGGCGGATGGGTCGGTCGATCAGGCGTGAGGTCAGCGTTTCTTTCTCGGTCGGTCTGCCTTCACGTTTGAAAAAGCCTCCCGGGATTTTTCCGGCTGCGTAGGTTTTTTCCTGGTAATCAACTGTCAGCGGGAAAAAATCACGCTCCGGGTTGGCCTCCCTGGCTGCGACACAGGTCACCAGTACAACGGTTTCACCCATACTGACCATTACCGCACCAGAGGCCTGTCTGGCTATTTTGCCGGTCTCCAGGATGACAGTCTTGTCGCCATATTGAAATTCTTTGGTGACCTTGCTCATATCAATTCCCCACATATCTTGAAATTAAAAGTATTTTTCTTACCACGGTAAACAGATGAAGAACAAACAGAGATATCGATTGAAGCATTAGTTCATGCTTCAATGAGAAAAAACCATGCTTGCCTGCGCTTGTAATTTTCAGGTGCTTACTACTTGCGCAGACCGAGTCGACCAATAAGGTCACGATACCGGTTCAGGTCCGTATTGCGCAGATAATCCAGTAATTTCCGCCGATGACTGACCATACGCAGCAGGCCCTGACGGGAATGATTGTCATTCTGGTGGGTCTTGAAATGTTCAGATAAATCAGTGATTTTTGCAGTCAATAACGCAACCTGAACCTCTGGTGACCCCGTGTCTTCTGCCTTCAGCTGATAATCTTTCATAACTTCAGCCTTTTTCTGCTGATCTAATGCCATCTGGTTTTACCCCTGAATTCTTCCTTCATAAACGGCGCGTATTGTACCTATGTGATCAGATGTGGACAAGGTAATTCATGTTATTTTACGATCCCTATATATCAGGCCGTCTGGATATTGACCAGTCTTCTTGGCGCGATCCGGCCATCATCCAGCACCTCACCCACACCGAGAAAATGGTGGTTTTCATCATAGATCCTCAACATACCTTCAGTGGGTGCATGCGGCACCATCACAGGCTGCCCCTGTCCAAGATAACGGGAAACCGTTCCAGACAGCATGATTTCCGGCAGATCCTGGATTACCGCATCGATCGGCAGCAACAAACTGTCCAGTTCCTGGACGCCCTGCCCTGACAATTGAACCAGCTTGTCCTGACTGATCATCCCCTGCTGGAATGGTCCGACAGCGGTACGTACCAGACTGATAATATGTGCCCCACAGCCTAACAGCTTGCCGATGTCCTCAACCAGTGTGCGGATATAGGTACCTTTTGAACAGTGCACTTCTATCCCGAATTGTTCATCCGCGTAATCGAGCAGACTAATGCTGTAGATCGTCACCTCACGCGGCTCGCGTTCAACTTCTATTCCCTGGTATGCAAGTTTATACAGCCGCTGTCCCTTGTGTTTCAATGCAGAATACATCGGCGGGACCTGCTGTATCTCTCCATTAAAATTCCCGAGGACACTGTTGATATCAGCGGCTGACAGATTTGCCGGCACGGTCTGGCGGGCGGTAATTTCGCCATCGGCATCGCCTGTAGTTGTCATTATACCCAGTTGGCACCTGGCCCGGTAATGTTTGTCGGCATTCAGCAGGTATGATGTAAATTTGGTTGCCTCGCCAAAACAGATCGGCAACATACCTGTTGCTGGTTTATCCAGACTGCCTGTATGTCCGGCCTTGGAAGCGTCGTACATCCTCTTTACGATCTGCAATGCATCATTTGAAGTAATACCCGATGGCTTGTCCAGCAACAGGATGCCGTGAATTTCGCGTCCGCGTGACTTACGTTTTTTTCCGTTCATGTATTGTCAGTCGTTGCTTATTTAGCTTGCTTGTCACGAGTCACAGAGTCTATCAAGGCTGACAAATAGGTGCCCCGTTCTACCGAATAATCATAAGTGAATGTAAGCCGAGGCACGGTACGCATGGTCAGTTTTTTTGACAGCAGATGCCTGAAATGACCGGCGAGTTCGTTCAGTATTGCAACGATCTCTTCCTTGCCTGGTACTGTGCCCAGACTGGTTACAAAGACCTTTGCATTCATCAAATCCGGACTCATATCAACCTGCGAAACGGTCACCAGCTGCAGGCCGGCGACGCTCTGTTCACGCTGTATCATGACCGCCAGCTCACGCTGTACCTGATCACCCACCCGCTTGTTACGTCCGAATTCTCTAGGCATAGGATCTTATCTCCGAATCTGGCACCAATCCATATCTACTCCAGGCCTGGACGGGTCGTACTGACTAAAGTCTGTTATGAATGCAGTATGACAATCCGGTTACTGTTGCCGGATCGTATGCTGCCATGATCGAACCAACGGCCCATACCTATTTGACCCGGGCAGGGCCGGATTGTACAGAACGGTCTTTCAGATACTGCGTGCTATCGAGACACGCTCAAATACCTCAATCTGATCCCCGACATTGATTTCATTGTAATTCTTCACGCCGATACCACATTCAGTACCTGACTTCACTTCATTCACATCGTCCTTGAAACGCCGTAACGATTCCAGTGCACCCTCGTAAATGACGACATTGTCCCGCAGCACCCGGATCGGGTTGTTTCTGCGTACTACACCGGTAGTAACGATACAGCCTGCGATATCTCCCAGCTTCGGTGATTTAAATACTTCTTTTACTTCGGCAATACCAATAATCTGCTCGCGTATCTCCGGTTCGAGCAGACCACTGATCGCTTTTTTAACATCATCAATCACATCATAGATGATGCTGTAATACCTGATTTCGACCCCTTCATCATCAGCCAGTTTGCGGGCCGCGCTATCGGCACGCACATTGAATCCTATAACTACGCCCGTGGATGCGTGTGCCAGATTCACATCGGATTCGGTAATCCCACCTACACCACTATAGATGATAACGACCTTGACCTCGGTAGAGGACAATCTTTTCAAGGACTCGACCAGCGCCTCTGTAGAGCCCTGTACGTCCGCCTTGATCAACAGGTTGAGCACTGCACCCTCGGCTTCGCCCATCTGTGACAATACATTCTCCAGTTTGGATGCATGTTGCTTTGCCAGCTTGACCTCGCGGTATTTGCCCTGGCGGAACAACGCAATTTCCCTGGCCTTCTTTTCATCAGGTACAACGACGATTTCATCACCTGCATTCGGCGTACCGGAAAGTCCAAGCACTTCTACCGGCATCGAAGGACCAGCAGAGGTGATTTCCTTGCCATGCTCGTCATACATCGCCCGCACCCGGCCGAATTCATGTCCGGTCAGGATGACATCGCCTTTACTCAGTTCGCCGTTCTGTACCAGTATGGTCGCAACCGGACCACGTCCACGATCCAGCCTGGATTCAATCACCACACCGGATGCCAGACCTTTTGAGGCAGACCTCAGCTCCATCACTTCCGCCTGTACCAGTATACTATCCAGCAGCTTATCGACACCTTCGCCAGTCAGGGCTGAAACATTTACAAAAATAGAATCGCCGCCCCATTCCTCGGGTATCACCTCGAACTTAGTCAACTCCTGCTTCACCCGCTCCGGATCTGCAGCAGGTTTATCTATCTTGTTAACCGCAACTATAATCGGTACTTTAGCGGCTTTTGCATGTTTGATTGCCTCTTCAGTCTGGGGCATAACGCCATCGTCTGCTGCAATCACAATAATAACGATGTCTGTCGCCTTGGCACCACGTGCACGCATCGCGGTAAAGGCCTCATGGCCGGGGGTATCCAGGAACGTGATTCTGCCATGCGAGGTATTCACATTGTAGGCACCGATATGCTGGGTTATGCCGCCTGCCTCGCCAGCAGCAACCTTGGTACGCCTGATGTAATCCAGTAATGAGGTCTTGCCGTGATCAACGTGTCCCATGATCGTAACCACCGGCGGCCGGGTGATCTTGTCGCCTTCCTCCACAGCAGAATGGACGATTTCCTCTTCCAGCGCATTTTCTTTCAGCAGAGTGGCCTTGTGGCCCATTTCAGTCACGACGATGGCCGCAGTCTCCTGATCGATGGTCTGGTTGATGGTAACCATACTGCCCAGGTTCATCATTACCTTGACGACTTCGATACCCTTGACTGACATACGCGCTGCCAGCTCGGCTACAGTAATGCTTTCAGGAATTTCAACTTCCCTGACTATAGGTGCAGTAGGCATTTCAAACGCATGTTGTGAAGGACGACTGACAACGGCGGGAGTGCGTGACGGTTTCTTTTTCCGTCTGCCTGACTTTTCCGATGCAACATGAAGTTCCTTGCGATATGCCTTATCAGACTTTTTACCGGCCCCTGGTTCAGAGGACGGTTTGGTCCAGCCTGTATCGGCTTGCTGCGGTTTGCCAGTGCCCGGTTTTGCAGCAATTTCGGCGGCAGGTGCCGTCGCGGCTACTACCGTGCCCGACTGGGTATCTGCGCGAACTGATTTGGGGCTGACGGCTGCCTGTGACCCGACTTCTTTGACGGCCTGTTCCTGGCGTATCTTCTCGGCGGCACTTTCCACCAGCACCCGCTCTGCTTCAGCCACAAGGGCTGCTGCATCATCAATGATCTTTTGTTTTGCCTCTTCTTCCTCTTCGATTGCGCCACGCTTCGCGTAGGTCTTGCGTTTACGGTATTCAACGCTGACTGTCTTGACGCGCTGTTTGGTCCTGCTGCCCGGTGCTGAAACCGGCACCTTGATTTCGCTGACCGACTTTCTCTTTAACGTAATTTTTTTCGGTTCGGATGAGGTGTCCTTTCCATGTCTACGGCGCAGGAACCCGAGTAGTGCCGATTTTTCACTATCGGAGATGACATCCGCTTCGGACTTGTCCGGTATTCCTGCTTCCAGCAACTGCTCAAGCAGGCGATCAACCGGAATCCCGATTACCTCGGCATATTGGCGTACAGTAACCTCAGCCATTTGTGCCCTCCCCGGCACTGTTTGCCTCGGCTGCAAACCAGGGGATACGTGCGGTCATAATCAATTTACCGGCCTTCTCCTTGTCCATGCCTTCTATCTCGAGCAAATCATCTACCGCTTGTTCCGCCAGATCTTCCATCGTCACCACCCCGCGCGTCGCAAGTTCATACGCAAGCGCCTCTTCCATACCTTCCATAGTCAGTAAATCCTCTGCGGGCCTGACATCCCCAAGCTTTTCTTCCTTGACTATTGCACGTGTCAACATCACATCCCGTGCACGGTCCCTGATTTCCTTCACCAGCGATTCATCAAATTCCTCGATATTGGCCATTTCATTTTCAGGCACATAGGCAACTTCTTCAATACTGGAAAAACCTTCCTGTACGAGAATGTTGGCGACTTCCTCATCTACACCAAGGTGGTCCATGAACAATTTCACCAGTTCCTGAGACTCAACTTCACTCTTTGCATCCGCTTGCTGTACCGACATCACGTTAAGTTCCCATCCTGTCAGTTCACTGGCCAATCTGACATTCTGACCGCCACGTCCGATGGCCTGGGGCAGGTTCTCCTCTGCCACCGCCACTTCCATACTATGCGAATCTTCATCTACCAGGATCGACGCCACCTCGGCCGGTGCCATTGCATTAATGACAAACTGGGCAGGATTAGCGTCCCACAGGATGATATCGACCCGTTCGCCTCCAAGTTCATTCGAAACAGCCTGCACGCGGGAGCCCCGCATGCCGACACAGGCACCGATTGGATCGATGCGCGGATCATTTGCCTTGACCGCAATCTTGGCCCGTGAACCTGGGTCCCTCGCACCACTGATAATCGAGATCATACCTTCATTGATTTCAGGAACTTCGATCTTGAACAACTCAACCAGCAATTCCTTCGCAGTACGGCTTAAAAACAGCTGGGGCCCGCGTATTTCAGAGCGAACTTCTTTCAGATAAGCGCGTATCCTGTCACCAGGACGTACCGCTTCACGCGGGATCATTTCCTCGCGGGGGATAATGCCCTCGGCATTACTGCCAAGATCGATGGTTATGTTGCCCCGTTCGACCCGTTTGACGATACCGCCGACCATTTCACCGACACGGTTCTTGTACGCCTCCACCACCTGGTTGCGTTCCGCTTCCCTGACCTTTTGCACAATGACCTGTTTGGCTGTTTGCGCAGCAATGCGTCCGAATTCAACTGAAGGCATGGGCTCCTCAAGAAAATCGCCAACATTCAGGGTCGGATTCTTTTCGCGCGCATCTGACAATTTAATCTGGCGGGTCGGAAACTCTACAGTTTCAACATCATCGCCGACCACTTCCCATTGACGATAGGTTTCATAATCGCCGGTCTCACGATCAATAGAGACCCTGGATTCGATATCTTCACGATGACGCTTTTTCGTAGCGCTTGCCAAAGCGGCTTCGATTGCCTCAAAAATAATCGCCTTTGCGACGCCTTTCTCATTTGAAACGACGTCTACAACCATCAAGATTTCTTTATTCATTAACTCTCTCTCTTGTTGCCTATATTAATGTCTATCTCAGGGACCAGTCTTGCGAGCTCAATTGAGTCTGCCGGCACCTTGTATTCCTTCCCGTCTTCTTCCAGCAAAATGAGATGACTCTGTTCTATTCCGGTAATTTTTCCTGATAATTTCCGTCTTCCATCCAGTTTCGCAGCCAGGGTCAACTTCGCGTTCCTGCCTGTAAAACGGTCAAACTGGGGCAGGGTAAATATCAGTCTGTCCAGACCGGGAGAAGACACTTCCAGGTTATAGGTACCCTGGATCGGATCTTCAACGTCCAGTAGACCGATCACCTGACGGCTAACCGTTTCACAATCTGACAGGGTAATTCCATCAGCCTTGTCTATATATATACGCAACAGGGAATGTCGCCCCTGCTTTAAATGTTCAATGCCCCACAGCTCATAACCCATGGCCGAAATCACGGGTCCTATCAGCTCGACAATTTTTCTATTCTGCTTATACATGAGTCTAAAACAAAAAGTGGGCGCAAGGCCCACTTCTCAGAAACTTATCGTAAAACTTCTGTCAAGTATAGCCAGAGTTTATTCATCCTGCCAAACAAATACACATTCGCTGAACAAAAAAGCCCCGTTTTACCGGGGCCTCGTCAAAAAAACTGGTAGCGGGGGCAGGATTTGAACCTACGACCTTCGGGTTATGAGCCCGACGAGCTGCCAGACTGCTCCACCCCGCAATTGAGGTGGCGCATACTACAGCGAATATTGTCCAAATTCAAGGAAACCTGTCGTATTTGGATTTAAATTCAATACTTTATACCAAGCGTACCGGCTGACGTTTGCGACCCCAGTCTCCTGGACTATGGTCAAAAACACCGGGGCAAACTGTCCCACAGTCAAGGCAGTGACCGTCTCCCGTCAGGTGCCAACCAGTCAATTCGTACCAGTCACGTTCGATAACTGCGGTTCCACAACCCGGGCAACAGGTGGCCCCTCCCGCCGGATCATGCACATTGCCGGTATAGACAAACTTAAGTCCATTTTTCAAGGCAATTGCTCGCGCGCGGGTCAATACAGCCGGCGGTGTAGCAGCAATATCGCGCATTTTCCAGTCAGGATGAAACGCGGTAAAGTGCAGAGGCACATCCAGGCCCAGATTTTCTGCTATCCACAGGCTCATAGCGTCCAGTTCTGCGTCGCTGTCATTTTCCCCCGGTATTAATAATGTCGTAATTTCCAGCCATACATTACTATAGCGTTTCAGATAGATCAGTGTTTCCAGCACGGGTTGCAGGCTGGAACCGGTAATATTCCGGTAAAAACGCTCGGAAAATGCCTTCAGATCAACATTGGCCGCATCTATATAATGATAGAACTCTTCACGGGGTTCGGCACAGACATAGCCAGCGGTCACCGCAACGGTCCGGATATCCCGTTCATGACAGGCCTGCGCCACATCAATCGCATATTCATGGAATACCACCGGATCATTATATGTAAATGCAACTGATCGACAGCCGAGCGTAACGGCCGCCTCTGCCAGACGTGCCGGTGAAGCCGCATCCGCCAGTGTGTCCATCTGCCGGGATTTGCTGATGTCCCAATTCTGGCAGAATTTGCAGGCGAGATTACAGCCGGCTGTCCCGAAAGACAGCACCGGACTACCGGGAAGAAAGTGATTTAACGGTTTTTTCTCAATCGGATCAATGCAAAAACCACTGGATCGACCATAGGTCATCAGGACAATCTTGCCATCCTCACAGGCACGGACAAAACACAGTCCACGCTGTCCGTCCCGCAACTTGCAGGCACGCGGACAAATATCGCATTGAATACGACCGTCATCCAGCCTGTGCCAATATCGGGTCGGCCATGAAGATTCTGCGGTTTGCGCCATGTTCACCCTGTTGCTCCTGTCATATAATGATTCTAGCAGT
>JBCKWF010000026.1:0-18700 GCA_038922895.1 Gammaproteobacteria bacterium | reverse complement strand
GGGTTGCCCATGGCTGATCTTTCTTTGGCCGCAATCCAGAAACTATTTTCTGAGTCACTGTTTGATCCGGGTGATATCCGCTGTCTGGATTTTCTGCATGCCAGTACGGATGTAAACAAGGCACGTCGGCTCGACATCTACCGTAATAATGTAGCTTATGCATTTACCTCCGCACTGGCGGATCTGTATCCGGTAGTGCAGAGACTGGTTGGCGAAGATTTTTTTGCGGCAAGTTCCCGTGAATTTCTGCGTCGGCATCCGTCGCCACAGGCCGCGATGGTTTATTTTGGTGGAGAATTTCCCGGGTTCCTGCGGAATTTCGAACACACACAGCAACTACCCTGGCTGGCCGATGTTGCCGGCCTCGAGCTTTGTCATCATCAATCCTTGCATGCCGGGGACCGGCAACCACTCGATGTGACAGCGTTCACGGCGATACCAGTAGATGTATTGCCTGACACTATCCTTACCCTGCATCCTTCAGTGCGGCTGCTCGAATCCAGATATCCGGTATTGCGAATCTGGCAGGCCAACCGGCAGGATACCTTGCCCGAGGACATCATCGATCTGGATTCGGGCGGCGAATCGATATGTATACGCAGGCCGTATCGTGAGGTGAGTGTATCCCAGGAAACACCGCAAGGGATCAGCTTTCTCACTGCGTTGGCGGCAGGCAAAACACTGGGAGAGGCGACAACAACAGTCTGTAGCGTATATCCGGATTTTATACCTACCGAGGTATTTTCCAGGGCGATTGAGTACGGACTCTTTATTGATGCGAGGAGGAACTTGACATGATTACAGGCCATGTAATCCAGCTGCACAACAGATTGGCAAATCTGTTCCGGATGATACCGGAATGGCTGGTAAGCTTGCTCGCCCGACTGGCGGCAGCGTCAGTGTTCTGGCGTTCAGCGCAGACCAAGATTGCAGGCGGTGAATGGCTGGGTCAGAACTGGAGTTTTTGGAATGTAACGGAAAGTACAAAACTGCTGTTCGAGTATGAGTATTCAGTGCCGTTATTACCTGCCGAACTCGCGGCCTACATGGCTACGTTTGGTGAATTCTTCCTGTCCCTTATATTAGTTGTCGGCTTAATGACGCGTCTGGGTGCACTGGGATTGCTGGTGATGACAGCCGTCATCCAGTTTTTTGTCTATCCGGATGCCTGGAATGTGCACATACTCTGGGCGGCCTTGCTGGTTTATCTGATCAGGAACGGGGCTGGAAAACTGTCGCTGGATTATCTGCTGAAAATACAATGAGTACCTATTGTAGTCTGACCGGAACCCTGAGTCCCTGGCTGGACTGGTCATTGTTGGCAGGGAAATGCGGGATTGATAGTACCAATCCCGGTATACTGGAGGTCTCCATCCGGAACGTGTACGTGGCAATACGTCAAAACGATGATTCAAACTCATTGAACAAGGACACTATGGTTGCAGATCCATCCGGGACATCCCTGTTGTTTGACAACCAGTTTCTGGGCACGCTGCGTTCCCAGATGCTGCGGTTTGCAAGGCTGCAGATTAATGACTCCCATCTTGCCGAGGACGCGGTACAGGAGGCACTTGCAGGGGCCCTGAAAAATGCCGGCTCTTTCACTGGCAAGGCAGCGCTGAAGAGCTGGGTGTTTGCGATCCTGAAGAACAAGATCGTGGATGTATTGCGCAAGCATCAACGACTGGTGACAACGGGCCAGTCAGGCAGCGACGATCCGGATGACGGTCTGTCTGCATTATTGTTTTCCTCCACTGGACATTGGCAACAGGACGAACGGCCTGCAGACTGGGGTAATCCGCATGAGTCTCTGCAGAACAGTCATTTCTGGATAGTGTTCGAGACCTGTCTGGACCAGCTTCCTCCCAGTCAGGCCAGGGTTTTTATGATGCGGGAATTTATCGAACTGCATACGGATGAGATCTGTTCAACAGTCGGCCTGACGGTTACCAACCTGAATGTCATGTTGTACCGCGCCAGATTACGCCTGCGTGAATGTCTGGAAACCCGCTGGTTCGCTGACGAGAATCGGCCATGTTAAGTTGTCAGCAGGTTACCCGGCTGGTGTCTGCATCCTGTGAACGCCCGCTGACATTGATGGAGCAGATAGCGCTGAAAATGCACTTGTTGATATGCAGTGCATGCAGGAATTTCAGCAGTCATATCCGTTTTCTACAGGATGCAATGCGTGCCTATATTTGCAGTGACGAGAGGCAGGATAAGCAGTAACAAGGACAGTTTCCCCCTGTAAATAAATATGTGGTCACGCGGTCGATTACTGCTAGAATTCGCTGTAAATTCACCTGTTCAGACCCGTCGCATATATGCTGCAGACTGCCCCCGATATCTTTTCATACCGCCAGTACTGGGCCAAACGACTGTTACCCGCGCCGGTATTGCCGATGTCGCGTGCGGAGATGGACGACCTCGGCTGGGACGAGTGTGACATCATTATAGTGTGTGGCGATGCCTACGTGGACCATCCAAGCTTCGGTATGGCCCTGGTGGGCAGATTGCTCGAATCGCAAGGTTTCAGGGTTGGGATCATCGCCCAGCCAGACTGGACCTCGGCAGATCCGTTCCGCGAATTGGGTCGACCCAAACTGTTTTTCGGGGTCTCGGCCGGCAACATGGATTCGATGGTGAACCGTTACACCTCGGACCGCAAGATCCGTTCTAATGATGCGTATACGCCGGGAGGGGCGGCGGGTAAACGACCTGACCGTTCCGTCATAGTCTATTCGCAGCGTTGTCGTGAGGCATATCCTGGTGTGACTATCATTGTCGGTGGTATTGAGGCCTCCCTGCGTCGTATTGCACATTATGATTACTGGTCAGAGAAAGTGCGGCGTTCCATCCTGCTGGATAGCAAGGCAGACTTGCTGGTATTCGGGAATGCCGAACGTCAGATCGTCGAAATCGCACATCGTATTGCGGCCGGGGAAAAGGCACGGGAGATCAATGATCTGCGCGGTACCGCGTTTATCAGGACGCTGCCGCCAGACTGGGTCGAACTGGACTCGACGACAATAGATGAACCCGGTCGAATAGATACACATGCTGATCCGTATGCGATGAAGCCGGTAAAGAGTCCGTGCAGCACCGATGCTGCCTCCGTTATTAATGAAAAACCCATACATTTTGAGCGCTACCATCCAAAGAATGAGTCCGCCAATACGGTGGTACGGCTGCCCGGCTACGAACAACTGAAGGACGCTCCGGTGTTATATGCGCATGCCGCACGCGTGATGCATCTGGAGACGAATCCAGGCAATGCGCGTGCACTGGTGCAGCGACATGGCGATCGCGATGTCTGGTTGAACCCGCCACCGGTCCCTCTGACGACGGCCGAGATGGACAGGGTGTATGAATTACCTTATACGCGCTTGCCGCATCCGGCCTATAAAAATGAGAAGATTCCGGCCTATGAGATGATCCGGTTTTCTGTCACGATCCAGCGGGGTTGTTTCGGTGGCTGTTCATTCTGTTCGATTACAGAACACGAGGGCCGCATCATCCAGAACCGTTCTGAGGAATCGATCCTGCGCGAGGTAGAGACGATCCGTGACACTGTGCCCGGTTTTACCGGCGTGATCTCGGATCTTGGCGGACCCACGGCCAACATGTACCGCATCGCCTGCAAGTCGAGAGAAATCGAGAGCATGTGTCGCAAGCCATCCTGTGTCTTTCCCGGCGTTTGCCCAAATCTGAATACCGACCACTCATCCCTGATCCAGTTATACCGCAAGGCGCGGGCATTACCAGGCATCAAAAAGGTACTGATAGCCTCAGGTGTACGTTATGACCTTGCAGTGAAGTCACCCGCCTATGTCAAGGAACTGGTGAGCCATCATGTAGGTGGTTATCTGAAGATTGCGCCGGAACATACCGAGCAGGGACCATTGTCGAAAATGATGAAGCCTGGCATGGGTGCGTACGATCGTTTCAAACAACTGTTCGATCAATATTCAAAGGAAGCAGGCAAGGAACAATATCTGATCCCGTATTTCATCGCCGCGCATCCGGGGACCACGGATGAGGACATGCTGAATCTTGCAATCTGGCTGAAACAGAACGGTTTTCGTGCAGACCAGGTCCAGACTTTTCTGCCGTCGCCGATGGCACTGGCGACAGCGATGTATCACAGCGGCAAGAATCCATTGCGCAAGGTGACCCGCACCAGCGAACAGGTGCCAATCCCGAAACGGCTGAAGGTCCGCCGATTACACAAGGCCTTCCTGCGTTATCACGATCCTGAAAACTGGCCGATGCTGCGTGCGGCACTGAAATCTATGGGACGTGCTGATCTGATCGGTCCAAGTAAACGTTGTCTGATCCCGGCGTGGCAACCGAAATCGACAGACATACCAGCAACTATCAAACCCGGCAAACGGTTCCTGACGCGACATACCGGTTTGCCGCCGATGCCGGAAGCTGGTGTTAAAAGACAAAAGAAAGGCAGACCGGGGGCAAACCAATGAGCAGCAATTCAACAATTTCGAATGATGGGAAAGCGCTGGGATTGTTCGAGTCTGACTCCGGAACTGGCCGTTGTCGAAAATAAATACGTGCAGGGATGCAAGTATGTTCATGATATGCATGAGTTTTCAGCCATGCAGCCAGGATCCTGTATATGAGCGGATCATTCCGGCCTGGTCAGCCGTAACAGCTGCAGTAAAACCGGCTATATTAATCTTGATAGAAACATTGAAATACGATTAAACTTGACTGACTAGCACCCTGTCCAACCGGCTGGTAGTTAGTCTGCAGAATTTAGTGTGTGATATTTCGATACTTAATCAGTAACAGGAGAGGAGGGTTGTCTATGAAAAAAGCGAGTGATTATAATCAGGAAGTGCTGGATGCATTCAATCTATATATACACAGCAAGATTGACAGGCGTGAATGTCTGAATCGTATTTCGAAGTTTGCAATTGGCGGTGTGACAGCGACAGCGATACTGGAGAGTCTGTCGCCGCGATATGCCGAGGCCCAGCAGGTTGCACCGGATGACTCCAGGCTAAAGTCTGAATATATTGAATATCCATCCCCAAATGGTACTGCCGGCAAGATTCGAGGACTGCTGTCTGCGCCTGCTAATGCATCTGGAAAACTTCCGGCTATTCTTGTTGTTCACGAAAACCGCGGTCTGAACCCTCATATTGAGGACGTTACCCGCCGTGCTGCACTGGAAGGTTTCCTGGCGTTGGGTCCAGATGGGCTCACTTCACTGGGCGGTTATCCCGGGGACGATGAAAAGGGCAGGGAAATGCAGGCAAAGCTGGATAAGGAAAAGCTGGTGACGGATTTTGTCAATGCGGCTGAGTTCCTCAGGTCGCATCCACAGGGCACCGGCAAGGTGGGTGTGGTCGGCTTCTGTTATGGTGGTGGTGTAAGTAACACACTCGCTGTCAGATTACCCTGGCTTGCCGCTGCTGTACCTTTCTACGGCCGTCAGGCTGCAGCGGAAGATGTGCCGAAGATCAATGCACCATTACTGCTGCATTATGCTGGACTGGATACAGGCATCAATGAAGGCTGGCCGGCGTATGAAGCAGCATTAAAAGCAAATAAGAAAAACTATACCGCGCATATTTATGAGAATACCAATCACGGTTTCCATAACGATACGACCCCGCGCTATGATGAAGCGGCCGCCAAACTGGCATGGCAGAGGACCATCGAGTTCTTTAAGCAGCATCTTGCATAATTGCCGTGTAGAGGTGAGGTAGTAAACCTCCAGCGCATTTGTTGTAATTACGGGCTGTGAACCTGGTTCACAGCCCGTAACTTTTTAAAGAGAAGTACAGACGATGGATTTTAAGGATTATTACAAGATCATGGGTGTTGGGCGCAATGCCACCCAGGACGAAATCAAACGGGCCTACCGTAAACTCGCACGTAAATACCATCCTGATGTCAGTAAGGTGGCCAATGCCGAGGTCCGTTTCAAGGAAGTTGGCGAGGCCTACGAGGTCCTGAAAGATCCCGAAAAGCGTGCCGCCTATGATCAGCTTGGAATGAACTGGAAGGCAGGACAGGAATTTCGACCTCCGCCGGACTGGAACGCCGGTAATGAATTCAGAGGTGCTGATACAGAACAAATTGACCCGGCGGCATTCAGTGATTTCTTTGAATCCTTGTTCGGCCGGGGTTCCAGATCCGGCCCGGGGCAGCAGACCCGGCAAGGCTTTCGTGGCCGCGGCGAGGACCACCATGCGAAAGTGCAGATTGCAATCGCTGACGCTTATCAAGGTGCAAAACGGACCATCACGCTAAGGTCGCCGGAACGGGACGCGAATGGCCACATGCAACTGAAAGATCGCAGTCTGAATGTACAGATACCAAAAGGGGTGAAACAGGGGCAAAAGATCCGCCTTGCAGGCCAGGGTGCACCGGGACCAGGCGGAGTAGAAGCGGGTGATCTCTATCTTGAAATAGAATTCGAGCCACATCCATTGTATCGCGTGCATGACAGGGACATTCATCTGGATCTACCGGTGGCACCCTGGGAAGCGGCACTGGGGGCAAAGATCAAGGTACCCACACCTGCGAGCACAATAGAGATGAGCATTCCGGCCAATACACGCACCGGTAGCAAGCTCAGGTTAAAGGGGAAGGGGATACCTGGTAATCCACCTGGTGACTTTATAGTCATTCCACAGATAGTATTGCCGCCGGCAACCACTGACAAGGCCCGTGAAATCTATCGTAATATGGCCGGTCAGTTTGATTTCCATCCACGCAGTAACTTCGGGACAACTTCAGATGAGTGAGAACATGCTGGTTGGCAGGGTACTGGACGAGATTGATAATATGACACTGGAAGAACTTGCAGGAATTTGTTCATGCAAGGTCGAGTGGATAGTGGAATTGGTAGATGAGGGTATTATTGAACCACAGGGACGTGACCTGGTCGACTGGCGTTTTAACGGACCCTGTTTACTCAGGACCAGAACAGCAATGAGGTTGCAGCAGGATCTGAACATTAATATGGCCGGGATTGCACTGGTAATCGATCTGATTGATGAAAAAAATGAACTGCAGGCACGCCTTCGACTACTGGAGACACGCTAGTCAGCAGATTTTTATAAACACATTACCGGATTTCCAGTTCCAGAATTTCCAGTTGCTCCTGCTGGTGTAGCCATTGATCTTCCAACTCCACCAGTTGTTTCTTCGCAGTTGTTTGCTGTTGCAGTATAGTTTGTAAGGTGGCCCGGTTAGTGTCCTGATAGATTTTTGGATCGGCAAGCTGGATTTCAATCGCGGCAAGCTCCGTTGTTAATCTGTCGATCTGTTGCTCGGTTTTTTGCAGGCGGTTTTTTACGGGGTTGAGTTGTTGCCGTTTTGCAGCGGCGATACGCCGCTGTTCCTTGGGATTAGTCACTGTTCGTGGCAGATCATGTTCCGGTGCAGTCTGTGTATCCTTGCGTGCGAGAAGTTTCTGGTAATCTTCCAGATTGCCATCAAACACACTGACCCGTCCGTCCGCAACCAGCCAGAATTCATCAACGCAGTTGCGCAGCAGATGTCTATCATGCGAGACAATAATCATGGCACCGTTGAATTCCTGTAATGCCAGCGTCAGTGCATGGCGCATGTCCAGATCGAGATGGTTGGTCGGTTCATCCATTAACAGCAAATTCGGTCTTTGCCAGGCGACGATCGCAAGCGCGAGTCTGGCTTTTTCGCCACCGCTGAACGGTCTTGCCGCTGCAAGTGCATCATCGCCATGAAAATTGAACCCGCCCAGGTAGTTTCTTATTGATTGTTCGGTTGCGGCCGGGATCAGGCGTTGCAGGTGCAGCAACGGACTCGCATCCAGATCCAGTGCCTCCAGCTGGTGTTGTGCAAAATATCCGATACGCAGATGTTCACCCTGCACACGTTCGCCGGCGGCCAGGGGAAGTTTACCAAGCATGGCTTTGATCAAGGTGGATTTGCCGGCACCATTCGCACCGAGCAGACCAATGCGTGAACCTGGATGCAGGTTCAGTTTGACATTTTTCAGCAATATTTTTTCGTCATAACCAATACTGGCATCATTCAGCACCAGCAAAGGGTCAGACAGTTTCGGTGATTCCGGTATACGGAAGTAGAATGGCGAATCGATATGTGCGGAGGCAATGGCCTGCATACGGTCCAGTTCTTTCAGACGGCTCTGGGCCTGACGGGCCTTGCTTGCCTTGGCGCGAAAGCGTGTTACAAACGCCTCGATTTCGCGAATACGTTGTTGCTGCTTTTCATACATCGCCTGTTGTTGTGCCAGCCGTTCCGCCCGTTGCCGTTCGAAAGCGGAATAGTTACCACGGTACAGATTCAGCTTCAGGTGTTCGATATGGACGATAGTATCGGTAACGCTATCGAGAAAATCGCGGTCATGTGAAATAAGCAGCAGTGTCCCCTGGAACCGCTGCAGCCACTGTTCCAGCCAGATAGTCGCATCCAGATCAAGATGGTTGGTGGGCTCATCCAGCAACAAAAGATCGCCCGGACTCATCAGTACCTGTGCCAGGTTCAGGCGTATCCGCCAGCCACCGGAAAATTCACGCACGCGCCGGTTGCAATCCGCTTGGGTGAACCCGAGACCATGCAACAGTTGCTCGGCGCGGTAGTGTGCATTATAACCATCAATGTTTTGCAGCGATTCGTGGATGCGCGCTATATCGGCCAGTTTGCCTTCCTGTTCCGCCACAACCAGATCCTGCTCCAGTTGTCGCAGCTGTTTATCACCGTCTATCACCTGCTCTACCGCAGTGATGTCACGAAATTCAGTTTCCTGCGCCAGGTGGGCGATATGCAGCCGTGACGGGCGATGAATATTGCCGTTGTCCGGTGTCAATTCACCCAGCAACAGTCTGAACAGGCTGGTTTTACCCGTGCCGTTTGCGCCGGTAATACCAATATGTTGTCCGGCGTGTATGGTGAGGCTGCTGGCTTCAAGTAATGGCCGTCCCCCGCGCTGCAGGCTGATTGAATCTATGACTATCATGGGGGCGGATTCTAGCAGTTTCTCTGTACGGATCGAGCAGTGACAGCAGTAAAATATTCACATTGTACACAGGCAGGATATCCGCTAGATTAACCAGCATCTTGCTGGTACCCACTCGGGATTTCAGCGTGTGTGGGTGTTGTAAATTCTATGAAAAAGTATTCAGGCTATGTATCTGCTTACATTTGATCCCTTTCGTACTCTCGGTTGTCCGTCCGTTCATTACATCAAGCCCGCGCAGCTGATGAGCCATATCGAGCAGATTGATGCGGCCGACGTGGTGTTGTTTCCGGACTATGCAGATATCAATCTGCTCAGTTTTGCCATGCGTAAACCGGTTTTCCCCAGTCTCGCGAGTTATCTGCTCGGTTTTGACAAGATCGAGATGACCAGGGCATTCCAGTTACGCTTTGGGCAACATGTTCCATTGACAATGATACTGCCGAATGAACCACGCTACCAGACGAGGATCCTGGAAAGTATGGATTTTCCGTTTGTGGCAAAACTGCCGCGCAGCAGTATGGGTGAGGGTGTATTCCTGGTCGAGGCGGAACCCGACTGGCACCGCTATTGCAGCAAGACTGGCATGCTTTATGTGCAGGAAAAACTCGATATAGACCGGGACCTGCGCATCGTCTGGATCGGAGACCGCATAGTATACTCGTACTGGCGTGTGGCTGCGCCTGGTGTGTTCCATAATAATCTCGCGCACGGCGGTACTATCGATCTGGAAAATATTCCATCGGCTGCATTGACGCTGGTTGAAAATATCGCAACCCGGTTTGGTATTGACTATGCAGGATTTGATATTGCGATGGTTGGAGACCATCCGTATATTTTTGAATTCAACCGCCTGTTCGGGCTGGAAGGACTGAACCAGGCCAGGATCAATACCGGCGAAATCATTTATGACTACCTGCAACGCCGCCTCGCAGCATCGACCTCGCCAGTCTCAGGCTAAACCAATGCGAGCAAATGCGCAGCAACACTGCGGCCTAGCGCCTGCAAGGCATAGCCACCTTCGAGTACAGAAATGATCCTGCCCCGGGCGTGCCGGTCCGCAACTTCCCTGATCCTGGTGGTTATCCAGCTGTAATCTGCCTCTAACAGTCTGAAGTTTGCGAGCGGGTCTTCGATGTGGCCATCGAATCCGGCCGAGAACATAATCAGTTCGGGACGAAATGATTCCAGTGCAGGCAGTATGATCGATTCAACTGCCTGGCGGAATTGCTGACCGTCGGTACCGGCAGCTAAGGGCACATTGATTATGTGCCCTGGCAACGGTCCGACGCCGGAATACGGATACAACGGATACTGGAAGCTGGAGCACAACATCACTGCCGGATTGGTACGAAAAATATTTTCTGTGCCATTGCCATGGTGCACATCAAAATCTACAATGGCGACCCTGTTCAGTGAGTGTGCCTGTAATGCATATGCGGCACCGACAGCAATATTATTGAATATACAAAACCCCATCGCCCTGTTACGTTCCGCGTGATGGCCCGGTGGGCGGACGCAACAGAATGCAGCATGGTTCCGGCCTGACATGACCCGGTCTACTCCCAGTATGACTGCACCCGCTGCACGCAGCGCAGCTGTCAACGTATAAGGGTTCATCAATGTGTCCGGATCCAGGTCGACCATGCCGTGCGCAGGTGCAGCGCGATAAACAGACTCGATATAATCAGCAGTGTGTCCCAGCGCAAGTTGTTCACGGCTTGCGAGCGGGGCATCCAGCATATCAAGCATCGGTTCGAGTTTGTCGGATATCAACTGGTCCAGAATTGCATCCAGACGTAAAGGACTCTCCGGATGGAAGCTGCCCATATCGTGTAGTCGGCAATCAGGATGAGATATGAATGCAATAGTCATTGATCAGCCTTGTGTAACGGGATGGATATATTTCTATGTATGCAGCATAACATTATTAGTGCCAGTTCAGCCAAGCCTGCAGGTATGTCAGTATTAATGGACCAACAGGTTTCTCGTGACAATTCGACCCGGACTTGATAATAATCCATGATGCCAAATAAATCATACCTTGGACTGTATAGCTTGACCGGATTGGTCATTGCAAACATGATCGGGGCCGGTGTGTTCACGACATCCGGCTTTGCCATCGGTGATCTGGGTTCACCGGTGCTGGTTGTACTCGCCTGGTTTATCGGCGGTTGTCTGGCACTGTGCGGCGCACTCAGCTATGGTTGCCTGGCCAGATTGATGCCGGTATCTGGCGGTGAATATCTTTTTCTGCACCGTTCGATACATCCGCTTGCCGGATTTGTGGCCGGATGGGTTTCGCTGCTGGCCGGATTTACCGGCGCGATAGCTTATGCAGCAATTTCATTCGAGGCCTATCTGATGCCCCAGGCTTACCGGGAGTCGTTACCGGCAAACCTGCTTGCTACTCTGGTCATTATTATTGCCGCGATTGCCCATGGTCTGCGTAGCAGGCACGGTATCTTGTTACAGAATCTGGCAGTAATAGTCAAACTGGTATTGATAGCCGGGTTTTTCCTGTTAGTGCTGATGGGTCCACCGCTTCGAAGCTGGCAGGGATTGCAGGCATGGCAGCAGAACGGCTCGCAAGTCTTTTCCATTTATGCGTTTGCAATGACGCTGATGTGGATCTCGTATAGTTATGCCGGGTTCAACGCAGCTGTCTATATCGCCAGTGAAGCAGATGAACCGGCACGCATGCTGCCACGGGCCATGTTTTACGGTACCTTAATCACCATGATTATTTACCTGCTGCTGAATGCGATCTTTGTGTTTGCCCCTGCACCGGAACTGATCGCGTTCAAACAGGACGTGGCGGCAATTGCCGCCAGTGTACTCGGAGGCGAGAGGCTGGCGCTGCTGGTTCGGGCGATAATTTCAGTCGCATTATTTACCGCTGTATCTGCGATGATCATGATCGGTCCGCGTGTTTATGCACAGATGGCAGACGATGGCTTGATGCCGGCGATACTGCGATTCAGGGGCGAAGTCCCCGCTGTGGCTATCCTGATGCAGACTGTGCTGGCAATCCTGGTCGTATGGATAAGTACATTGCGGGAATTACTTTCCTATCTGGGGTTTACGCTGGGATTGAGTTCAGTGCTTACTGTGTGCAGTCTGTTTATTATCGTCAGACGGGGAGGCTATGATACTGCGCAATTGCCCGGCTATCCCTGGGCGCCATCTATCTTTATTGTCTTTACCCTGTTGTTTGCCTGTCTGGCAGCTGTCCGGGAACCCTGGCAGATGGCCGGGGCCGTATTTACCATAGTGTCTGGCGTGGGTGGCTACTACCTGTTCAAATCACGCTAGCTCCGGAACTGCCAGATCAATCACATCTTCAGCAAGAAAACCGCCTGACTGCCTGGCCCAGAGTTGTGCATACAGTCCCTTGCCAGCGACCAGCTCTGCGTGCGTACCTTGTTCGATAATCTGCCCCTTGTCGACAACGACGAGTCGATCCAGCGCAGCGATGGTCGATAATCTGTGTGCAATCGCAATCACGGTTTTACCATGCATCAGGGTGGACAGATTTTCACGAATTGCCGCTTCAACCTCGGAGTCCAGCGCGGCAGTGGCTTCATCCATGATCAGGATGGGCGCATCTTTCAATAATACGCGGGCAATCGCAATACGCTGGCGCTGTCCACCGGAAAGTTTGATGCCGCGTTCGCCGACATGGGCATCATAACCATGGCGACCGTGCGTATCAGCAAGTTCGGGGATGAATTCATGCGCCCTGGCCTGTCTGGCCGCCTCCATCATGGCCGTTTCGGAGGCTTCCGGTCTGCCGTAAATAATATTGTCCCGGATGGATCGGTGCAGTAGCGAGGTGTCCTGTGTGACCATACCGATCAGTTCGCGCAGACTTTCTTGCGAGACCTTCGCTATGTCCTGACCATCTATCAGGATTCGACCGCTCTCCACATCATGAAAACGCAGCAGCAGGTTGACCAGCGTGGATTTGCCTGCACCGGACCGTCCTACCAGACCGACCTTTTCCCCCGGACGGATAGTCAGCGAGAAATTATCGATAACGCCGCTGCCCTTGCCATAATGGAAACCGACATGATCAAACCGGATCTCGCCCGCATGCACATTCAGCGGTTTTGCGTCTGGCGTGTCAAGCACGACACTGGGTCGGGCGATCGTATTGATGCCATCCTGTACCGTACCGATATTTTCAAACAGCGCCGAGGTTTCCCACATGACCCATTGCGACATACCGAACAGGCGGATAACCGGCCCTATTGCCGAGGCAATCGCACCGGTCGTGACAGCAGACAGTGTCCACAGATGTATCGACAGTGCAGTGACCGAGAATATCAGCAGTGTATTTATTATCCAGACGGATATAACCAGCCGGGTAACCAGCCGCATTTGTTCATACACGGTATCCAGAAACCCTGCCATGCTGGCCTGCGCATAATCTGCTTCACGCTGCGAATGTGAAAACAGTTTTACCGTGGTGATGTTGGTATAGGTATCGACGATGCGGCCGGTCATTTCGGACCGCGCATTTGCCTGCCGGGTTGAAACCTCCCCCAGTCGCGGGACGAAGTAATACAATATTGATGCATACAGGATGACCCACGCCAGCAGTGGTATGGTCAGGCGAAAATCAGATCCGGCAATCATCACTATCAGTCCGCTGAAATAGACCAGCACATATAACAGCACATCCAGCAGCTTCAGTACGGTTTCCCGTACTGCGATCGAGGTCTGCATCAGTTTGGTAGCAACCCGTCCCGCAAATTCATTCTGGTAAAACGCCAGGCTCTGACCGAGCAGGTAACGGTGTGCGCGCCAGCGTATACTCATTGGATAATTTCCAAGCAAAGTCTGATGGATTATCAGACCGTGTAAAAACACGGCCAGCGGCAGGCCAACCATGACCATCAGCCCCCACCAGATTAACTGACTACCCTTGTCCTGCATAAAGTTGGCAGGAGTCTCAGTCGCCATCCAATCGACCAGTTTGCCCAGGAATGCGAACAGGGAAACTTCCATGACCGCAATCAGGGCGGTCAGTATTGACATGATTAGCAGATAGGGTTCCATGCCCCTGCTGTAGTAACGGCAAAAGGCATACAGACTTGCAGGTGGCTGGCCCGGTTCCACGGGAGGGAAAGGTTTAATCAGTTTTTCAAAAAACGCGAACATAGGCCTGCAAAAATAATCCGAACAAGAGAAACCCGGGTAGTTACGAAGACAGCTGACTGCCCGGCCATTTTAGCCTAAATTCACACTAAAATCCGCGATGATTAAGGCGACACAGGACGGCTTTCTACCTGCCGGAACCCATAGGTCAAATCCGTTTTCAACGATACCAAGGCCGGATATCTTACGCTATCCAGGCTACGGGGTTGAACTGGATACTCCGGTAAGGTTCAACCAAGGTTAAAAATAAAATTGATATATGTTTTTAACGGCAAAGCATATAGTGTACACACTAAAAAGTATGAATTTAATCTGCAGGAAATTCCCTTGATGTTATGAAGTCTACAGCAACCTTGGCGATGCTGGTTATCACCGTCTGTGCGATTTTCACGGTGGGTGTATGGGCGGTATTAAACCAGCCTGTGATGGAACCTCCCTGGCCAGAAACATTGCAGGGCATAGCCTTTTCCCCCTACCGTGCAGATCAGGACGGCGTTACCGGTATAGGTCTGACTGCAGACCAGATCGAAGAGGACCTGGCCATGCTGGCCGGGAAGACCCATGCAATACGTACCTATACGACTGAAGGGGTTTTTTATGAAGTGCCACGCCTTGCTGCCAAACATAACATCAATGTTACCATCGGGGCATGGGTAGATACCCGCCTGCAACATAACGACGAGGAGATCAGTCGCGCGATCAGCTTATCTGCACAGCGGAATGTAGTGCGCGTCATCATCGGCAACGAAGTGCTGTTGCGTAACGACGTTCCGATCGAAACGTTGATTGCGTATCTGGACCGGGCACGCCAGGAGAGTGCCAGACCGGTCAGTACGGCAGAAAACTGGGGCACCTGGATGAAATATCCGGAGCTGGTAGACCATGTTGATTTTATTGCCGTGCATATACTGCCGTACTGGGAAGGGCTGGATGTGGCGGAAGGAGTCAGATTCGTGGCTGAAAAAATGGACCAGCTGAAGGCAAGATATCCTGACAAACAGGTGGTCATCGGCGAAGTGGGCTGGCCCAGTGAAGGACGCACCCGCTATGATGCAGTCGCCTCTGCTTCGAATGAAGCATTGTTCCTGCGCCGTTTCTTCAAACTTGCCGAACATGAAGGGTATATCTATTACGTCATGGAGGCGTTCGATCAGCCCTGGAAGATACAAATCGAAGGTGCGGTAGGTGCATACTGGGGCATCTATAATGTTCAACGTCAGCCCAAATTCCCGTTCAATGAACCTATCGTCAGGGTCCCGGAGTGGCAAATGCTGGCCGGTGTGTCGGTATTTATAGGAATCATACTGCTGAGCCTGTTTTCCTATACGAGCCGGACAGTCAATACAGAGGGCAAGACCTTTCTTGCATTTATCGTCTACAGTCTGGTCACTGTGTCAGTCTGGGTAATCTATGACTATACCAACCAGTATCTGACCAACACGAGTATTGTGGTCGGCATAGTGCTGTTGCTATGTATGCTCGGTATCATCCTGTGTATGTTGTCCGAGGCACATGAGTGGATCGAGGCGCACTGGATCAGTGCTCGCCGTCGGATCTACACATACAAGCATATTGAGCCGGCAGCCTATCCGAAGGTGTCCGTGCATGTACCGGCCTACAATGAACCAGCGGACATGTTGATTGAAACACTGAATGCACTGGCCGGGCTGGATTACCCGAACTTTGAAGTAATCGTGGTTGATAACAACACGAAGGATGAGGCAGTCTGGGAGCCTGTACAAGCACATTGTAACTTGTTGGGTGAGAGGTTCCATTTTCATCATGTTGATCCATTGTCCGGTTTCAAGGCAGGGGCGCTTAACTATGCATTACTGCATACCTCTGCGGACGCCGAAATCCTTGCCTATATTGATAGTGACTATGTAGTAAACCGCAACTGGCTGAAAAACATGGTGCCGGCATTCAATGACAGCAAGATTTCAATTGTGCAGGCACCCCAGGACTACAGGGACGCCAGTGAGAATGCCTTCAAGGCAATGTGTTACGCAGAGTATCGGGGTTTCTTCCATATAGGCATGATTACCCGCAATGATCGCAATGCCATTATCCAGCACGGAACCATGACCATGGTACGTAAAAGCACACTGGAACTGGTTGGTGGCTGGGCGGAGTGGTGTATTACTGAGGATGCCGAACTCGGATTACGCGTATTTCAGCAGGGACTGGAGGCGCACTATACCTCAAGCAGTTATGGTCGCGGACTGATTCCTGATACGTTTATTGACTACAAGAAACAACGGCATCGCTGGGCGTATGGTGCGGTCCAGATAATCAAAAAACATGCACGCAGTCTGTTTCTGCCCGGTGGCAGCAAATTGTCTGCCGGGCAACGCTATCACTTCCTGGCCGGCTGGTTGCCGTGGTTTGCTGATGGTGCCAATCTGGTTTTCAACATTTTTGCAATTCTATGGTCTGTCGGCATGATGTATGAACCGCTGATATTTGAACCGCCATTACTGGCATTTTCTATATTACCCATCACATTTTTTGTTTTCAAGATGGCGAAGCTGTTCCATCTATACCATCAACAGATTGGTGCAAGCATGATCCAGACTTTTGCGGCGGCGATTGCCGGCCTGTCCCTTACGCATACAATTGGTCAAGCAATGCTGTACGGCCTGTTTACCAATAATCAGCCGTTCATCCGGACACCTAAACGTTCAAATCCGTCTGCGCTCCGGAGTGCGTTTACCTCAGCCTATGAGGAGACCCTGATGCTGATTGCCTTGGTGCTAGCTATCATGACGCTGAACGCATTGCCGCGGGTCGACAGTCCGGACTTCCATATGTGGATAATCTTGCTCGGCATGCAGTGCATACCTTATGCCGCTACACTGCTGACGTCATTGATCAGCGTTTCTCCAATTCCTGCGCGGTGGATTGGCCAGATCATGGAGAAAAACCGGGACATGGCTGTATTTCCCAAAAAGGGATAGTTCTGACACTGCCCGCGAAATCCCGGTCAGGAGTAACGCATGAAAAATGGTTCCAACGATAATACCGCAGTTCCTTCTGCGCAGATTCAGCTGGAGTTGCGCAATATTAACCAGTTATTCCACTCTATGGATCCTTCCCCGTTCCGGGAAAAGGACCTGGATACGAATGCCGAGGAATTTATCGTTTCGTGGGCAAGAGAATTGCCCAAGACCGCTGAATTTCTGCTGAAGATACATCTGGCGGATTCGCCATCAGCCGACATGGACGAAAATGCCATCGGCGATGCAGTCAGAAATTACTTTAATTACCGAGCCGATCAGTTCGCCTTGCGTCAGCGGGAGTTATTACGCGAAGGTTGTATCAACCTCGTCATAGGACTCACCTTTCTTGCGACCTGTCTTTTAATTGCCCGCTATCTGCTACAGTTCGGTAGTGGCGCGGTGATTGTAATAACACAAGAAGGGCTGATCATCATCGGTTGGGTAGCCATGTGGCGGCCAATGCAGATATTTCTTTATGATCGCTGGCCGATCCGCCGCATGCAAACCCTCTACAGGCGTCTCGGCAGCATGGATATGAGACTGGTGAAAAAAAGCGGTCAGGATGAGATAAAACTAAACTAGTTTGCAGGGCCAAGCCGTAATAATTGGCCATTGGAATCGTCTGTCAGCAGATAGATGTTTTCATCCGGTCCCTGGGACACATCACGGATCCTTCCAAATTGAAAGTCCAGTAAACGTTCTTCGCTACTGACGGAGTTACCGGAAAGTTCCAGTCGTACCAGCAGGCCGAACTTCAGTGATCCCACAAACAGGTTGCCTTTCCATTGCGGGAAACGATTGCCGGTATAAAACAGCATGCCTGAAGGGGCAATTGAGGGGACCCATTTATATATTGGTTGTTCCATGCCCGTACTATGCGTGCCTTCTCCAATCTTTGTGCCGATTACATAGTTAACACCATACGTGATCACCGGCCAGCCATAGTTTGCTCCAGGCTTATTGATATTGATCTCATCGCCGCCCTGTGGACCGTGTTCATGGGTCCAGATCAGCCTTGTTTGCGGGTGTAATGCCATGCCTTGCATGTTGCGGTGACCGTAGCTGTATATTTCAGGTTTTGCCCCTGCTGTATTGATAAATGGATTATCAGCGGGCAACGAACCATCATCATTTATCCGGATCAGTGAGCCGAGATGACTGGCCAATTGTTGTGCGGGATGCTCACGTCCTCTGGCAGGACTGGCGCCGCGGTCACCCAGTGTAATAAATAATGTGCCATCCGGGGCAAACTGCAGCCGTGAGCCGAAATGGACGCCACCACCTGCCTTTGGCAAGGCCTTAAAGATTACTTGGGTATCTGTTAATCTGGTTCCCTCAAGTATGCCGCGAATTACCTCTGTGCCGTGGTTACCGTTTTCTTCCCCTGCATATGACAGATATAGCATGTGATTTTTTTCAAAATCAGGGTGCAGGCTGATTCCCAGCAGACCACCCTGACCGACTTCATGAACTTCCGGCAAGCCGCTGATTGGCTGATCCAGCAACTTCCAGTCATGAACGCGTCGTAACTGACCACTGCGTT
>JBCKWF010000025.1:0-18760 GCA_038922895.1 Gammaproteobacteria bacterium | reverse complement strand
CATCGCGCTGAGTATATTGACTGACATACCGAGCCAGGACAACATGCCGAAAGTCCAGATTATCGATAGCACTGAAATGAGCAACGGGATAATGGCCGCAAGTCCGCTGCGGACACTGAGCAGGATAGTCAGTAACAGGATCACCCCGGAAAGCGAGACGAGTACAAGCAGGTCGCGATAAAGATTATTTCTTAATTCTGAATTCAGCCGTGCCGGCCCGGTCTGAAACAGGGATGAAAAATCAGCACGCTGTGCAATCAGCAAGTCTTCGATTTGCCGGTACAGTACCTCAGCTGCATTACCATTCAGGCGCGTATCATCAAGCGTAACCATGATCGCGGTGGCCTGTCCGTCTGCGGAGATGAAACTGTCCTGCAACAACGGGTTTTGCAATACACTTTCGCGTAACAGTTGTGCCTGTTCGGCCGTGTCAGGCAACTGCGGGATGATCAGGCCTGAAGCTATCCTGCCACCATTCCGATCCAGCGTACGCAGATTGATCAGGCTTTCTACCCTGGTCACCCCTGAAATTTTTTCCAGCGCATGGTGTAACTGTTCCAGCCTGGTCAGCTTACCAGGAGTCCACAGTTGTTCGTCACGAACATAGATAATCGCCTTGCTGTCTGTACCGAATTCTTCCTGCACCCGCTGGTACACCAGTCTGTCGATATTATTCGCGGGTACCAGACTGTCGAGACTGGTATTGACCTGCAAGCGTGGCAATCCGGCCAGGAAAAACACAGTAACAAGTAAAATTACCGGTATAACGGTCTGTCTATGTCTGTATCCGAACATGAATAATTTCATTAACATATCTAGCGCCCTTCCGGTTCGACTGCCGGGTCAATCAGGCCTGGATCGACCTCTGCTTCAATAGCCTGTACTGATTTCATCGGCGGCTGGTTCCGGTATAACCAGTCAAAAGTAAACACTTCATCCGGGACATATTCATCCGAAAAGATGGCCCTGTTAATCTTCAGCAGGGTACGGTGATCCTCTGCAAGATTTTCCATCAGCACCATTCCTGCGCGCCAGGATTCCGGACCGGTCTGTTTCAGATCGTACAGGGTTTTCTGTTTCAGCAGATGGCCATCTGGGTCGAGATAGTCTGTCCGCGTAATAAAGTACCCGTCCTGACGTACATAATGTCGTCTTGTCGGACGGTTGCTGGCAACATTGCTGTCGGCTGCATATACATCAACCAGATAATAATTGATATTGCTGGTCTTCTGTTGCCCGGCGAGCACATACTGATATTGCTGCGGTTGTTCTCCTATCATCTGCTCGAGTGAAAAATCAGTACTGATAATATTGCCGTCCGGTCCAGGATCGATTTGCTGCATTTCCTGCCGGCCGGTGGCCGGCAGATAGATCATCACTGAGGTCTGACCGGCAGAATCCCGGTTTGCCAGCAAGGCTACACCATGGACATCGACGGGAGTATCGAACATCAACAGAAACTTTGTATTACCTGCCACATCTGTCCTTGAATATCTGCGCATGTTGCGCGTATCACGATTACCCAGTCGATCTGTCAGGATGACTGTCAGTTCTTCATAGATATTTGTTTGCAGCTGATATCTGCGCTGCACTTCCTGCATAATCTGTGTCCCTGTCGGTACGTCAGCAGGCTGGGCTGACACGCGGCATATAAACAGCCACAGCAATGTCAGCAACAGATATCTGATCACAGACATCATGTACCGTCCTGCCCGCCCGGATCAGAGGCTGCGGCCCGAACGGAATCCGCGATCCTTTGACTCAGTTGTCCGTATAGTTGCTGCATGCCGGCCACAATGCTGTCAAAATCATTTTCAGCTATCTGGGCTGGCCCCTGCAGGCTTGCATTCATAGTTATTATCTGGCCCTTGCCTGAGACTTGCCAACCGGCAATCAATTTTACTATCCCGTCACTATCCCGTTCGAACTGTTCAATATTGACCTTGATGCGGTAGTCCGGAACACTCATTGACCGGTTAACCGGTGTTGCAACATCATTCGATTCAAGCAGTACTGACAGGTTACGTGCCAGTGTACGCAGCAGGTTTTTACGCAGGTTATCTCCCCACTGACTGGTCTCGGTAAAATGCAGCTGGTTAGCCTGCCTGCGGGTCGCAATCTGGAATTTTTCCAGATACTGTGGCACCTGCACTTCCAGTATCTCTATTGCCAGTGTATTCGTGTTCGCCGGCACATCAGCATATTGCACGGGCTCTACCAGGTAATAACGCACTGCCGTACCGCCTCCACCACAAGCACCCAGCATGAGCATCAGTAACAGTAATATCAATGAATGTCTGTGAGCTGGGTTAGTATACTGCATGTTATTCTCCTTCGGTTTCCTTGCCGAACAGCATTGACTGCGGGTTACGTTCAAGCGTTTCTACCAGCATTCGTATCGAGCGTGCGGTTTCTTCCAGCTCACTGGTCATCTGGATCAGGTTATATTGCAGCGGCGAATTTGATTGCAATATACTATCGTTCGCTATCGTCAGCGTCTCACCCAGTTTATCCAGTACAGCACGACCTGCAGCTATCGTCTCTTCCATGTTCTCGTTATCCAGCGCTACCAGGATTCTGCGGAAACTCTGCATCGAAACTTCCAGGTCCTCAAGCGAGGCATGAATGGCCTGTGAATTGGCCAGCTTGTTGGTTCCCTCGAGCGTACCCAGCAGTTCCCTGCTGATGGCCGCCAGATCCATCGTATCTATTTCGGCAACAATAGACTCAAGTGACCGGGTAATCGAGTCGATACCGCCACCTGTCAATGTCGGCATTTCCGGCAGCGCATCCTGTGCAGCCACAAACCGGGGTGGCGTAGCAGGTTCTATTACTAACTCAACAAACAACATGCCGGTAACCAGGCTGCCGCTCTGCAATCGGGCACGCAGGCCTTTCTGTATCAAGGCGGCGATGGTTTCTGCAGTCGTCACTCCATCAGCAGACTCACTTGATATGATCCGCTCCGGCTCGATTTCCAGCGTGACCGGTACGTGAAAGCCAAAACCGGCACTGTCGTATTCAATCCGGTAATCCACAACTGACCCGACCTTGATACCCTTAAACTCGACCGGCGCTCCAATACTGAGGCCCCTTAACGAACCGTCAAAATAAGCGACGTATTTTATTTTCCTGGTGTAGGAATAATCCTGGATGGTGCTGTACTCGTCATACAGTGTATATACAAGGTGTTGTACTTCGATATCCTCTGCAATCGGCTCGGATGATGGGGGCGTGTCAAAAGCAATACCTCCGAACACAAGTGCAGCCATTGATTCGGTCTTGACCCTCAAACCATCAGCACTCCAGATAACTTCCATGCCACTGACATTCCAGAAACGACTGTTACCCTTGATCAATTGGTCGTACGGATCTTTGATAAACGCATGGATGTAGACACTCTGATGGTCATTCGTCAGATCATAACCGAGCACTTCCCCGGCCAGGATCCCCTTGTAATAGATAGGTGAACCAGTGTCTATTGATCCCAGCCGGTTTGATAGCAAAACAATCCTTTTACCGATCGCCTCGGACAATATTACCGGCGGTTTTTCCAGGCCGACAAAGTGGAGCTGCGGTGCACCCTGCCCGGGTTCGATCTCCAGATAGGCACCGGACACCAACGTTTCCAGACCGGATACGCCCTGCAGTCCCAGTTGCGGCCTGACGACCCAGAAACGGGTATTGCGACGCAGGAAGGATTCGGTACCCCGGTTAAACTCCGCAGTCAGTATTACATGGGAAAAGTCCTCACTGAACTGCATCGATTCAACCACACCTATATTCACGTTTTTGTATTTGATCCAGGTAGAACCGGCCTCGATACCGTCCGCCGTCAGAAAACTGATCGTCGCAACGGGGCCTTGCTCCGACAGGGTCTTGATAATCAGCCAGCCACCGACCAGTGCGGTGACCAGCGGGATAATCCAGACCAGCGATATGCCGGACCGTGCGCTGACTTTTGGAGTGGATATTTCCATCAGGCCGCTGTCGGTTCAGCAGACTGATGCAGGTTGTCCCAGATCAATCTGGGATCAAAACTATGCGCAGCAAACATGGTAATGACAACTGCCGCCCCGAAGAACGAAGCACCTATGCCCGGACGAATTGTTGATAACGCATCAAGACTGACCAGCGCGGACAGGATCCCGACCAGGAATATATCCACCATCGACCACGCGCCTACAACCTCGGTGACCCGATATAGCAAGGTCCGATCACGGGGACGCCATGTGGACTTTTTCTGAACTGAAACAAGCAGATACGCGAGGATGATCAGCTTCATCAGCGGGATGACAATACTGGCGACAAACACTATCATCGCCAGGCCCCACATACCATCATGTATCAGGTGCAATATACCGGCCAATATCGTACTCGGTTCACCCTGACCAAAGCGGATCACCGTCATGACCGGATAAAGGTTAGCGGGGATCAGCAGGATGGCCGCCGTGGCCAGCAACGCCCAGGTGCGGGTGATACTGTTTTGTTTACGGTGATGCAATGATGCGGTACAGCGTGGACAATCTTCCCGACCGGTTGCTGCATCGGTAAGCAGACCGCAGCTGTGACAATTCAGGAATTGTTTGCCGGCTGCGGGTACATGTTGCGGTCCTGATATCGTCCATAATACTGCAGGATCGAAATTGGCCCTGGCAGCGGCGAAGCTGATCAGCAGTCCTACCAGCGCAAACAAGGAAATACCTGGAATTACATTGGCAAGGTCCTGTAATTTGACGACCGCTATCAATACGCCCAGCATGAACACACTGACCAGACTCCACGCGTTGATCGCTTCTACAAATCTGTAGACGGGGCCGATTCCAGCAGGCCGGTAGCCCAGGCGGATGGGTATCAGCAGATACAGCATGCCTATGATCGTCAACAACGGAAACAGGATACTGGTCAGGAAGATCAATATACCCAGGTCCGCCATGCCCATTTCAAGCATGGCCACCCCACCGGAGATCAGTATGTTTTCTTCTATCCTCCCGCCAAGTTCAAGCGACAGAAACGGCCAGGCATTCGCAATCGCAAACAGGATCAGCGCGGTCAGATAGTATGCAATCACCCGATTAAGACTGTCCGGCACAGACCGGTACAACAGTGAACCGCAACGGTGACAGCTCGCTTTCCCCCCCGGCGCTACCGGCGCAACACGATACAGCTGATCGCAATGCTGGCAGGCTATTATTGCTTCATTCATGCTGAGGGGTCCGGATAACTATTATTATTATGAACTGGTTATAGCAGTCGTGATTCTGCATATTCCTGCAGAAAAAGCCAAGTATTTTAATATGTTATCCAGCGAATGACTGCAGCAATCCCGGTCCTGACTTCAACGCGATGGCAGTATGTGCGAAAACAGCTGTTGCAGATTGAACAGCAGCATACCGCAAATCACCAGAAAAAGGCCTGCAAAGTGGTACCAGCTAAGGGTTTCACCCAGAAATACCGCCGCCATGATAGCAGTCAGTATCGGGATCAGGTTCAGGTACAACCCGGCCCGGTTCGCACCGACCAGTTCAATACCACAGTTCCAGAACATGTAAGCCAGGATTGAGGGAAAAATGGCAATATAGAGTAGTCCGGCAACCACTTCAGCGTTTATATGGACAAGCCGGCCTTGCGTCAGATCCAGCAGATACAATGGTAAGGATACCAGCATGCCGAGCAGGATAATGATCATGAGCAGGCTGAGCGGATGAATGTCCGGTTTGTCATGCAATAACACCGGGTATATCGAACCGCAGATGACCCCGATGACCATCCATAAATCGCCTTCGACAAATTGCAGTGCCGTAATAGCGGATAAATCACCACGTACAATAACCAGAATGATGCCCACAAAACTGATGAACATTCCGACCATCTGGGTCCGGTTCAGACTGACCTTCAGGATCAACCAGGAAAACAGCGCAATGCACACGGGGAAGATACTGGAGATCAGACCAATATTGACTGCGCTGGTTGTTTGTACGGCGATATACAGCAACGAATTGAATGCACAGATGCCGAGCAGCGCTATCAATAACAGCCTGATCCATGCCTGTCTCGCCTTGCGCCAGTCACGCCTGACATGGGACCAGGTAAACGGCAACAGGATCGCAGAGGCCAGCAGCCAGCGCAAGAAGGTAAAACTGAGCGGTGGTATATCGTCTATTACGGCCTTCGCAACAACATTATTACCTGACCAGAACAGCACCGCCCCGGACAACAGCAGCACTGACTTGACACGGTTGTCTGACAACATGGAAGCAATCTGAATTTTTCAGTTTGTCCGGACCGGGCTCACAACATGTGCATGAATAACGTTGCAATGCCGAGAAAACTGAAAAAGCCGGCGATGTCAGTCACCGTTGTCACGAAAATCGATGACGACTGGGCCGGGTCCTGTCCGGACACGGTCAGTATGATCGGAACCAATGCACCGGAAACACTGGCAATCGCCATCGACATTACCATCGATATCATAATGACTATGGTCAGGCCAATAGACTTGCTCCAGATGTATACGCCAAGCCCAGTAGTCAGCGCGACCGCAATACCGTTCATCACGCCGACATTGAATTCCTTCAGCAAGATCCTCGGCCACATTCGCGGATAAATTTCCCTGAGCGCGAGACCACGCATAGTTACCGCAAGTGACTGCGCGCCGGTATTACCGGACTGGCCGGCCACAACAGGTAACAACACCGCGAGCGCGGTATATTGCGCGATTGTGTCCTCAAACAGGCCAACCACGGCGGCAGCCATGAACGCAGTTATCAGGTTGAACTGTAACCAGGGCAAACGTTTGCGGGTGGCAAAAAAGGCCGGTGACAGTGCGCGCTCGTCCTTACTCACACCAACCATCGTCTGCATATCTACGCTGGATTCTTCCAGTGCCGCATCAACAAGTACGTGATAGCGCAGGATACCGATGAACCGTCTGCTAACGTCAATTACAGGCAAGTCGGTTACTTTCTGGCTCTCGAATATCTTCACCAGCTCTTCCCTGCTCGCATCTGCATCAACACAAACCGGATTATGCCGTTCCAGCGTCGAGAGTGTTGCCTTATGATCAGCCAATGCAACATCTTCCATGTCGATGATACCGTGCAGCTGGTTTTCGTCATCGACCGTGTATAACTTGCGGTACATACCATGCGGTCTGCCGCGCAATATTGTCACGACTTCACCGACTGTCATGTCCGGTCTGAAATACATCGCCCGTGCATCCATCAGTGCGCCGGCCGAATCTTCCTGATAGGACATCGCACGGATCAGATCATTCCTGACAAACCTTTCCTGGATCAGATCCAGTGTTTCAAGCCGGAGCGTCTCGTCCAGTGCCTTTAAAAAACTGGCACCGAAATTCGGTTCAATCTGGGCCAGCAGTTTGACCCGGTACTCCGGTTCCATTTCTTTCAGTAACTTTGCGCCAAAATACGGAGAGAACCTTCTCCAGACTTTCAATGCAGTGCCCAGGGGCTTGGTCTTCAGGATTTCTGCAGCTTCATCAGGATTCAGCTGTTCCAGCTTACGCACGGCATCAGCCGGATAACGATCTATAAAAAAATGGTTCAGCGCATTATCGATATCAGGATTAATTTCGCTCATCTTTCCTGCCTTCTGGTCTGGTTTCTGATTTGGGCAACACGATGTCGGTACAGATGTCCCAGAACAGGCCTGCCACCTCCATCACCGTATCCATAAATGTTTCCTCGCTACGGTTCGGGTTTTGATCACCGGACAAGGCCTCGAACATGACAGACCGCTTGAGTACGCCGACAAACATATTATTGTGGTCGACAACGGGCAAGGCCTCCTTGAACCGCCATTTCGGATGGTCCTTCACATAATCCAGGTTTGTCCTTGCATTCAGCACCACATCGGGGATCCGCATGATTTCATTCACTTCGCGTCCGGGATCAGCAAATACCAGGTTCTTCACATCGACCAGACCGACCAGATGTTGTGCATCAGTGACGATATAAATATCGCCTTGCAATTCACTGGTTGCATGCCTGGCCGCACTGAATACATCACTGACAAGCATCGTCTCTGAGGCAATAAATATATTCGGACTCATGTGCTGTCCAACTGTGCCTGCCGGATAACGTAATATTGATTTAAGGCGGTTCGCATAGTTACCGGACACGGCATTGAGCAGGGTAAGCTGGTCCTTGCTCCTCATCCTGCGCAACAACCTTGCAGCAGTATCAACACCAAGCTGCTCGAGTATTCCAGCTGCCTTTTTGACCTGCATCCCCATCAGGCAGGCCACCGCACTGCCCGGCATAAAATAGCGGACTACGTTCGCAATCAGATCATCCGGATGCATTTCAAGAAAAAGGACAAGTTCATCTGAAGCAAAATTTTCGAGCACCTTTGCAGACTCGCGCGGGCGCTCCTCCAGAAAATGCCGGGACAGGTTATTTATTGTCATTCAGACCTTCATTGTCCAGCAGGACGGAGACGTTTTCATCAAACATCCTTGCAGGAACAAACGTCCTGCCTGTATCCGTATCCAGTACGACCCCGGTCGGCAACAACTCAAGGATCTCACCTTCGAAATTACTAATATTGATCCGCTGACCAACCTCATAGTTCTTGCGCACATAGCGACCGGAAATCACATTGGACAGGGAAGGCCCTGCCCCCAAACCGAATGCAAGTGCAATCGAAGCGGCCACAGCGGCAGTTATGATGACAAGGACCTGTTCAAACAGGGACACATCCAGCCCCAGTTGACTCAGGCCGGTTATCACCGCAAACGTGACGATGATTGCCTTCAGGGTTGAACCGAGCATTTCCGCCTGGCGCATACCGGAGGAATTGGCGGCCGCCTGGATCTTGTGACGCACAAAGTTGCCAAGTATCACACCGCTGATGACACATATAGCGGCAACGAAAAATACCGGCAGATTGTTGATAAGTTTCTCGAGCCAGCTGGAAAGGCCGGGCAGGTCGAGACTATCTACAGCGACTGTGATAAAAAACAATATAATCAGCCAGAAAGCCAGCCAGGCCAGTATCACACCAAAAGGCCAGTCTCTTAATACAGGTATTGATCTGATGCCTATAGCATGAACTATCCTGTCAAGTCCGGCACTCAAGCGAATCAGGATCCATTTCGTCAACCAGGCGAGTACGAACCCGATAAGCAGGAGTGTCACTGCGCTGACCAGGTTCGGCAGATAATCACTGACTCTCTGAACCAGATCGTTATAACTGTCGATCAGTAACTGTTGAATTTGTGTGATGTAGTCCATCTAATTTGCCCCAATACTGAAAATATAACGCCATACGATCCGGGTACATTACCCGATTGTATGAACACGAGGCAAATTATATACGGGAATAAAGTCGACGCCAGCATCCTGGCCGACAACCTAGCCGGGGGCGCTAGCTGGCACAATAATTAACGCAGGCTTATGCAGTCCTGCCTGTAATCACACTGGATTCGGTGATTGTTGCATGGTGTGACTTCAACTTGCTGAGAAAATCCGCTTGCTGTTTCAACGGTATGGCGACCGTTTCCATGCCGGTTTTCAGCCGGTATATCAGACCTGGCAACATCCATATCTGCTGCCTTCTGGTGTCCTTGTCACCAGTCAATTGGGCACAGATAATCAGGTCTGCCACAATCTGCATGGCGCGGGACCATTCTGGACTTGCTGCACCCTGTTTTTCATATATTCTTTCCAGAACCAGACGCCAGGTGGAGAACAGAAATTCACGAATAAATCCGGGGACATCCCTGTACTGTAGCTGTAACAGGATTTTGTCTATCACCCAGTTTCCTACCAGTAAGGATGGCAGACGAGACGGCTGATCATCAGCCTTGTCCGGATTGATCGAACTTCCTGCATTTTCAACCTTGATCGGTTTCGTGCCGGACTGCGTGCTGGTAGAGTAACTCTGAAACAGCGTGTTTAGATCTGCGTAAACACACTGCAATGCCGGACCCATATGTTTATCAAACATATCGACCAGCAGCTGCCTGACGTCAGTACCTACCTGTATGTCCCCACAGGGTTCCTGAAATGCACCTAATACCATTGCCGGTTGTATGGGGTTGTGAAAGTTGTCGACAGGGACATTCAACAGTAGTTCACTGACATGTTTGTCCAGTTCAAACAGTGCAGACCGGCACTCAGCACGCATCTTTTCAACACGCTGTTCAAACCTGTCCGTCCCTCCGTCCATTATATTGACGACCCTGGCGGTATAGGGCTGTACTGGCGCAAATATGTTGTCCTGATTGCCTTTTTTAATTTCACGTACGCTATGGTCGTACAGATTCTGAAAACGGTTTTCAAACCTGACCTGGATCTCCCGTTTTTTCATACGGACCTCCCTGACCGCCTCTATATAATGTGAAGACTGGTCTGCCGTTTTTCCGCTGGTTGCCATTTCAAACAGGGTGTCTTCAATATCACCCATCATCCTGGCCATCGAAGTTCGCATCCTGTATGTCAGCAATTCACGACAGTCTCTGATCAATTGTTCTGATTCAGCTTGTCTCATTTTTAAGTCCCCCGGATTTAGCTGGTCCAACATTTGCCGTTAATGCCAGAAAACATCTGGAAATAACCGATGTATCGTTGGAATGAAGTATGAACACTCAGCACACAGTTACATCTTCTAACAGGCATTGTTGCGGGTTAAATCACAGTTGATCCCCGGTCAATGAGACACCTGTCACAATGCACTGTCTGTTAATGCCGACACAATCGACTGTCATCCGGATGAGCTGCCAGTGGAATACCGGGTTTTTTCTGTGATTTTATGCTTGGCATGGAGCTTGCTTGATTCAATCTGTAAGTTAACTGGACACTCCTGATAGGATATTTAAAATGAAAAAGCTTCTTCTTGCAATAACCGCTGCGTTGGCCTTCATGTTCGCCACAGCACCAGTACAGGCAGCTGTTGTTAGCGGGAACTTCAATGTAACCGTAACCTTAACCTCGGTTTGCACCATGGCTGCCATAGGCGATCTGGCCTTCGGTACCTATGCTGCATTTCAAGGTACGGCTCAAACAGCCACCAATACTACCGCCACTCTGACCTGTACTCGCGGCGTGACGGGCGTTACTGCTGCCTTTGACACAACTGCCGGTATAGGCGCGACTGGCGCCGCAGCGGCTACTGATGCGGTCGGTGCCGGCGTTATCTCCGGCCTGCAATACGATATTACCGCAACCGCCAATGCGCCAACTGCCGGTACTGCCGCCACGGCAAGCAGCATCGGTACTGCCGATACCCGCACTTACACTATCAGCGGCACCATGGCAGCTCTTCAGGCTGGCACCTGCGCCACCGCAAGCTGCCCCAGCACCCAACTCCGCACGCTTACCGTTACCTACTAATTCGGCAAAAAATGCAGTCAGTAGCTTAAAGGTATACAGTTGCAGTAATTTAACGTCAAGGATTAGTGGGCATGAGGGATAGGCTAAAGCTTGCAGGTCATATGCGCGCTGCCGTATTGGCAGCCGCGATTGCTTTGCTTGCTGTGCCGGCACATGCCGCCCAGGTTAACGGACAATTCAACGTTACCGTTACCCTGTTATCGGCCACCAGCCCGGCGCTACCGGAAACGGCATTTTGCCGTACTTCGGCAGTGCTTGCGTTTGGCGCTTTGGTGACCGTGGTCTGCGCTACCGGTGAAGTGGTGGATATCACAGCGCCGGCCCGAGGCATCCCGTGGGCGCCGGCGCATGGCGGGGCTTACCGCTTTATCCTGCCCGGTTCTTATGCAGCTGGATTGCCTGATTTTTACGATGGCTATACCTGGCCCGGCACGGTAGCTACCTGGCGCATGATCCGGTTGGCTGACCGGGATTATTATGAGTTGTTGGTGGGGTGGTAGAAGCACTAATTCGCGCTCCTACGGAACGGTGGGCATGTAGGAGGCGATATCATGGCCTAATCAAAAAACATAGAGCCGTGCGGACAGTAAAATCAGACACGGCAACAGTAGGGGAGCGATGTGCAAGTAAGTGAGCACAGAGCACCTCTAAAAATGCTGTCGTCCCCGCGAAAGCGGGGATCCAGATGCTTGATCAGACACGATTCCCGCTTTCGCGGGAATGACAAAATATGAATTTTTATAGGAGCCCTACAGTATGAAACCGCATTCAGCCGCTAGTTTGCTTTTATCCGCTTGCCTTTGTCTGCCGTGTTTTGCTTTCAGCCAGCAGGCTACGGCCGGCCAGTTCACGATAACCCCGGTGCGCATTTATATGGCGCCCGAAGACCGCGCGATCGCCATCACTGTCACCAACGAAGGTGATGAGCAACTGGTCATGCAGGCCGATCTCTATGATTGGAAGCAGAAGCCCGGCGGCGAAGATGAACTGACGCTTACGGAAGACATGTTTCTATCACCGCCCATCCTCAAGATGGCAACTAAATCGCGCCAGGTAGTGCGCTTGGCGCGGGTGACAAAACCTCAGCAGGGCGACCGCCAAATTACTTATCGCATGATAGTGCGTGAAATTCCCGAGGCCAAGCCGCCCAGCGAGAATAGCCTGGTACAAATCGCACTAGCGTTTTCCATGCCGGTATTCATTACCCCGAAGAATGCCAAGCCACATCTCGATTGCAGCGTAGCCAGGCTGGCAGCGGACAAGGTGCAGGCCAACTGTGAAAATAGTGGCAACGCCTATTCGCATCCGGTTGCATTTTTACTCAGCACTACGTCCGGCAGCAAATTGGCGGCACAGGGTAATGGCGCTTATATCCTGCCGGATATCAAGCGCAGTTTTGAGCTGAAGCGCGAGGATGGCAATATCCCTGCCGGCAAAGCCAGGCTGGCGGTGACTCTGGACGACGGAACCACGCAAAACTTCGACGTCACGATCAACGAATAGGCTGATATGGCATCGCTACACCGACGCGCCTTTCCTGGTTTGGCAGCTCTTGCTGTGTGCGCTTGCCTTGGCAGCGCACACACCCTGGCGGCCGCCGAGCTTGACCGCCTGCTGGTGCTGGAAGTGGTCATCAACGGCTATAAAAGCGGCACCTGGCTGCTGCTGGAGCATGGCGGCGAACTCTATGCGCCGCACGATGCGTTTGAGGATTGGCGCGTGCAACTGAATGCAGAAACGCAATCCATCGCTTATAAAGGCCAGAACTACTGGCCGCTATCCACCGTGCCCGGCTATCAGGCCAAGCTCAATACGGCAGAGCAATCGCTGGAATTGCTGTTTTCGCCATCGGTATTCAGCGCTACGCGGTTGACGCAGGAAGGCTATAAAAAACCGGTGCTGAGCGCGGTATTACCGAGCGCCTTTTTCAATTACGATTTGAACTATGCGCGCTCGGAACTGCGCGCCGCACCGGCCATCGAAGACTTGGGCTTGCTCGGCGAACAGGGCTTTTCCAATGGCTGGGGCGTACTGACCAACAGCTTCTCGGCGCGCAACCTCACGCGTAGCGACACGCTAGGCACACCTAGCCGTTTTACCCGCCTGGAAACCACTTTCACGCGCAATTTTTCCGACCAGAACAAGACCTTGCGTTTCGGCGACAGCGTTACGCGCGCCGGCCTGCTGGGGCGCAACGTGTATTTTGGCGGCATCCAGTTCGGCAGCAATTTTGCGCTGACACCAGGCTTTGTCAGCCAGCCAATACCGGTGCTGACCGGCATTACTGCCGCGCCTTCCACCGTGGAGCTATACATCAACGATGTGTTGCGCCAAACCTCCACTGTGCCTACCGGCCCGTTTGCGATTGATAACCTGCCGACCTTGAATGGCAATGGCGATGCGCGCATTGTCGTGCGCGACCAGCTCGGCCGCGAAACCGTCATCACGCAATCATTTTTCAGCAATGGCCGGCTGTTGGCGCCCGGCCTCGATGACTGGAGCGCGGAAGCTGGCTTGGTGCGTAAGGACTTAGGCACTGCCAGAGGAAAATACGGCCCGGCTTTTACCAGCAGTACCTGGAGACACGGCTATAACCCAGGCCTGACGCTGGAAGGCCGTGCCGAACTGACGCCAGACCTCCGCACGCTGCAAGCCGGCGCGATAGCAGGGCTGCCATTCGGGCTGCTGGGCAACGCCGCCGTTACCGGCAGCCATGAAAACACCGCCGGCACTGGCGCGCAATGGCTGCTGGGGTTGGAGTATTCCGGCCTGCACAGCAGCACCTTCATCCAGGCGCAAGGCGCCTCGGAAGATTTTCGCCAGTTGGGGCAATTCGATAATTTCAGCCCGACCAAATTGCAGCTTGCCGCCAACTGGACTTACAGCCTGCCGCGCTGGGGCACATTCGGCTTGGGCTATGCCTCCATTAGCCGCTACGACAGTGCGCGTGTCGATATCTATTCCGCCAATTATTCGGTGCAAATCAATAGGCAGGTCTCGCTCAACCTGATCGCCAACCAGGTAGAGGGCGATGTACGCGCCACCTCGATCGGGCTCAACCTGCTCGTCCTGCTCGACCGCAACCGCATCGCCTCCGTCAACGCCAACAACCGCGAAGGCGTCAATGATCTTTACGCCACCGTGTCGCAGAACCCGGACTTTGAGAACCGTCTGGGCTGGCGCGCGCTGGTCGGTGAGCTGCAAAACCATGAGCGCGAAGAAGCCGGGCTGTATTACCTGGGCCAGCGTGGCGTAGTCACCGCCGATATCAGCCAGAACCCCAACCACACCGCCTTGCGCCTGGGCGCCAACGGCGGTGTGGTGCTGGCCGACGGCCACGTATTCGCCACCCCGCGCCTGCTGGATAGCTTTGCCCTGGTCGAAGTGAAAGGCTACGGCAACATAGGCGTGGGCCTTGGTAGTAATGTGCAGACGCATACCGACGCCAGCGGCATTGCCATGATTCCGCGCTTAAGCCCCTACCAGAGCAACCAGATACAGCTGGACGCGACCGAACTGCCGATCAACGCCGAAATTGATTCTATCGAGCAGTATGCCGTACCGGCTTACCGCAGCGCGGTCAAGATCACATTCCCGGTGCGCAGCGGCCGCGGCGCATTGCTCAAGATTGTGCTCGATGATGGTGATGTAGCCCCGGCCGGTGCCATTGCCCATATCGAAGGCGACAAGGAAGAGTTTTACGTAGCCCGCCGTGGCGAAGCCTTCATTACTGGCCTGCAAGCCAAAAATCGCGTAACGCTGAGCTGGAATGGCCAGCAATGTACTTTTGACGTAACACTGCCAGCGGAGAAGCCGGATGAATTCCCGCGTATCGGCCCGCTGGCGTGTAAAGGAGTTAAACGATGAAAACCAAACTCATGCAATGCCTTGCAGCCTTGGCACTGCTGTTATCGGCGAATGCGGCGCAGGCAGCGATTAGCTGCAATATTTCTTCCCCTGGTTTCATTGCCGGCTACATCCCCTCTGACCCCGCTATAGACATCAGCCAGAGCAGCTACAGCATTTCCTGTTCTCGTGGCTTGGACACTGACCCGACGACGACGGCATACTCGGTAAAGGTAAACAATGGCCTCAACGCCGCCGGCAACGCCAACCAGGCTGCCTCTGGGGCTAACAGGCTCAAGTATGAACTGTATACCGATAGTAGTTGCGCTACGGTATGGAAAAATAACACGACCATCCCTAGCCCTGCCGGCACCATCACCATGGTTGGTCTCACGCCCACCACTGTTACACACAATTTCTGGGGCTGTATTGCCGCCGGACTGACGCCTGTAGCCGGAACCTATACCGACACGGTGACCATGACGCCCACCTATAGTGCTGGGGTTACAGGAGGCACTGGTACGATCCCGGTCACTATCATCACTCCGGCTACCTGCTCTATCGCCAGCATCTCCAACATCACTCTGGATTATGGCAACGCCTTCCGTAGCAATCCCGCCACTGCCACCACCAGCGCTCCCGTGACGTGCAGCAACACCCTCCCATATACCCTGGCTGTCAGCCCCATCAGCGGCGTCTCTGCCGGCATCAATTACTCGCTGTCGCTACCCGCCAGCGGTACCGGCACTGGCTTGTCCCAAGACATCACCATCACGGCCACCGCACCAGCAGGCCAGGCCGGTACATGCGCTACTGGTACCTGTATCGGCGTTGCCCAACTGCATACCCTGACTGTCACCTACTGAAATAAAAAGCTGCCATTCGAAATCACGGGGTCAAAAATCACGGGGTCAGGCCTTACATAGTCATGAGCAATCCGTTATTAGCTCGTTATACTCCATCGGCCACTTCCCACAGAGCCAAGGAACAAAACATGCGACTGAGCCTCATTGTTGCTGCCCTAATTCTCACGGGGTGCGCAAGCACCGCCGACATCGACCTGAGCAAGGTTGAATCGAAATGCGGGCAGGCATGCGCAGCGAACTACTCCCGATGTTCTCAAGGGTTCACGATGACCCCCCTCATGGCTCAGCACCACTGCGCTGACGCCATGAGGCTATGTGCACAAAGCTGCCCGGCAAGGTAGCAAGATCGGGCTACGCCACCTCCGGCCAGTCATCAATATCAATATGCGGCGAATGCTTGCGCCATATGGACAGAACGTCGAGCGGCAGACTATTGCGCAGGGCGACAAGTGATTCTGAGCGATGCTTGGTCGGCCAGAATAATGCCTTTGGGAAACGAAAAAGTAACTCAAACCGTGGTGCAAAACCAGGCGAACGCCGTGGTGCCAGGTAACTCGTCCGCATCCTCATTGGATAACACGGTGTAGCGCCTCAGGATGCTCTTACAGCAGCAGCGGTGGACTTGCGACTGCGACAGTTGCGACTTCTGCGACAGTGCCAATTTCATTCCCATAAAGTAAATTATCCAACCTTCCCATTTATAGGTAGATACAAGGGGCTTTATGCTCTTGCCCTCTATCTCCAGTCCTGCATGGTAGGTTCCCTGAATCATATTCTGATTAGCCCATATATAGGCTTCCCTGTTATGACCTGGATGTAGGTTATCGCCATTGCCAGGAATAACCGTTTTTGATGGTCTGGTGGTTTCTTTCCAAACAAACTCGCGGCGCATGGGGCCGGACTGTCGAATCTTGTGCTGCACCTTGTCGGCATCCAGCACGGTGATGGTGTTGCGCGACAGACTCGTCCGCCGCTGAATGTCACTGATAGTTAGATGTTCACGCTAAAACATCCGTCGAATCTTTGCCTATATAACCATGGTAATCACCCCTGTTTGCTCCTGCTTAGAAATTAAGCAGGATACGTGGATTACCTGGTCAAAATTCAACCGCTACACATGGGCTTATCTGGTCATTTTTAGACCGGCGTCAACAATTAGGCCCCACATTCAGATTAACTGTTTCGAATAAAGGTGTGCTTCGTTGTTGAGTTCGGCTTTGATTTCCAGATCTGATTGAACGATTCTTTGTTCACGTCGCCCGCGGTTACTTTCGTGGAAGTTTAATAACCTGCGCAGTTCCTGAATCAGCATCGTGCACGGTTTTAAGTTTACGCAGAAAAGTGGGGGCCACCGTCCAGTGTTGCCCGCCCTCAGTAATAACGGTGACTGACTTTCGGTTGTACTTGGTGATCACCCCGAATAAGACCGGATGCCCATCTGGCTGGAAAGACACTGTCTCACCAATACGAAACGCCAGCATTGACGTGTGCGCGCGCATTTGCTGAAGAAACTTTAGTCGAGCGACTATTCGGTTGTTTAGATCGACGAGGTCCGCTTCTGTCAACTTGTCAATATCGATTCCCATTACTCTACCTCCTTCTTGCTTGACCCAATATTCTCCCACCATATATTAGCAGCATTCTTTTCGATTCGTTCGGCAGGTTAATGCTACGTCGTCCAGTTCCATTCTTGTACTTATGGGTAGGGTTCGATCCACTCTTCGTGGATGCTGCTAATGGTTAAGACGGCCTACCTTCACCGAGCCACTCATCTAACTTCGACCACCTGCGCCGCCCGGAAATGTTGCGAACCGCTATAGCGATAGCTTTTTTCTGCCCGACTAGTACTACCAACTTCTTGCCGCGCGTCACACCAGTGTAGAGTAGGTTGCGTTGTAGCATCGTGTAGTGCTGCATCATCACTGGAATAATTACTGCCGGATATTCTGATCCTTGGCTTTTGTGAATAGTGGTAGCGTAAGCGGGGACAAGCGTGTCGAGTTCACCAAAGCCGTATGTAATGCTTCGATCATCAAACCTCGCTTTCAACTCACCCTCTTCTGGGTCAACATCTTCAACGTAACCAATGTCTCCGTTGTAAACTTCTTTTTCGTAATCGTTTTCAATTTGCATCACTTTGTCGCCAGGGGCAAAGGTCCAACCGAATCGCTCAACCTTGCGTTCCCCCGCAGGATTGAGGGCCGCCTGCAACGCGATATTCAGCGAACGGGCGCCGACACCTCCGCGATTCATCGGGCAGAGTACTTGAATATCGCGGATAGAGTCCATGCCAAATCGCTGCGGAATACGTGTTTTAACCAGATCAATTAATTTTGGTACTGCGATCTCCGGATCGTCTGCCTGGACGAAGTAAAAATCGCTTTCGCCCTCCGGCTTGGACAGATCTGGTATCGAGCCTTGGTTAATGCGATGAGCATTGGTAATTATTTTGCTTTGCGCCGCCTGACGAAATACCTCGGTCAAGCGCACTACGGGAATGGCTTGCGAAGCAATGATATCAGCCAGAACCTGGCCAGGACCGACTGATGGCAGCTGGTCGATGTCGCCCACGATGAGCAGTGCGGATTTATCGGGAACTGCTTTGATCAAGGCATGCATCAGCATTACATCGACCATCGATGTTTCATCGACGACCAGCATGTCGCACTCGAGCGGATTGTCCCCATTGCG
>JBCKWF010000024.1:0-20204 GCA_038922895.1 Gammaproteobacteria bacterium | reverse complement strand
CGTTTCATGATCCCCATGCCGCCCCAGGCGGTGATCTCCTTGTCGGTAAAACGCAGCTCAAATTCCATCATTTCCCCTGCACTGAAATAGCGATCCCTCAGCCTGGCTGAAATTCACTCTGAAATCCATAACAATCATACAGTTGCGCTAATGGCTTCCATTAGAAATGGGGGCTAATGGAAAATCTGGGATAAATATCAGGGGGTATCCATAATATAGAGAGAACCGCCGGAATTTTCTGAAAACTGCTACAAGTCCTGGTATTGCAAGCCTGCTCCCGCTTTATAGTTTTTCCCTGGATGCATTGTTGGAATCCCTCCTCTTACGTCCGATAGCTGGAACGAATGAATACCTGCCTGCGATCGGATTCGGTTCTACCAAGCTTGCTTATCCGGTTCGCACACCAACCTACTACTTATAGTGGGTTGACCTTAGATAAATGAGAAGAATGATCCCATGTTCCATCGTAAAGGCCGCGATACGTGGGGCCGACCACATGCATGCCGATACCTAATATGGAAGCGAAAGCCGTCATCGGGTAGAAGCGGCGGTTGAAGCGGAACACAAACTCATTCAGATAAGCTGGCAGGTGTTGCTTGCTGACGGAATGATGAGTTCCCATCAGCCACGTCTTCAGATTCGAGAAGGCGATGTGGATCATCGGCAAGTGTGCATCGGTTTTCTCGCCGTCGCCATCGAGCACCATGGGCTTGTGCGCGTATCCAAATTTTGTCAGTTCGTCGTAGCCACCCCATCCATCAGTACGTACCACGGCACCCTTTTCCACGTTCTCCTGCACGAACCCCGTGAGCGTCTTGGTGCCACGATTTGGCACGAGACGCAGGCGCAATCTTCCAGCGTAGACTGCTCTTTTAGGAATTTTTCCATCGATGCCGACCAGTCGTGGACGGACTTCGATAGCTCCAGCAACCGTCGCTTTATGGTGGACGCCACGTCCTTCGCCCTTGGTGCGTCCACCCACAAGCGTTGCATCCACCTCGACCGGATAAGCTGCGCCAATCCGATCCCGGTTTGGGCGAACCATCCCTGCGCGGAGCTTGTGAAGCATCTGGAATGCAGTCTCGTAGCGAGTCAGCCCAAGCTGGCGCTGAAGCTGCACCGCCGATACGCCTGGCGTTTGCGTCGTCACCAGATACGCGCCCAAAAACCACGCTTGCAATGGTGTCCTTGTAGCATGCATGACGGTGCCAGCAGTTAGCGCCACATCACTGTGGCAATGTCAACACCGAATTACCCGCGGTCTCGTTAAAATGCGCTGTGGCTCGTCACTAACGCCGCATGTTGAGCACGTGAATCCGCTCGGCCACCGAATCATCTCAAGATAGGCGGCACACGCCATTTCATTGGGAAGCATCCGCTGAAACTCAAGCAGAGATTGGGGTTGGCGAAATTCCATGATGACAACACACTACCTATAGTGGCATGGTGTGTCAACCGGATAAGCAAGCTACCAAGGTGGTACGCCAGTCCCTGCAGCAGGGGCCCGGTCCGATGACATCATTAGTAGAGCAACTGGTAATACCGGGAGGTACAGTTATTGATACTTCACCTCGTGTAGAAGCGATGCTTCTTTAAAATCCATTATTAATGTAACCTTGTAACATATCATTGCTGATTAAGTCGGGGGGAAGAATGAGTCGACAGCATTACGATCATATTCGTAACAATGCGAAATTCCATGATCTTGTGTCACAAAGGTCAAAGCTGAGCTGGACACTCGCTGTCCTGGTCCTGATTGTATACTACAGCTTCATTCTGGTTATTGCGTTTGCACCTGAGATACTGGGTGTGCCAATAAGTGAAAACGCGACAGCTACGTGGGGAATCGTTTTAGGCCTCGGCGTAATCCTGTTCACCTTCGTTGTTACCGGCATTTACGTACATCGCGCCAATACCCTGTATGACAAGCTGTTGCGCGATGTGATTGATGCCTCAGAAACACATGTAAGCAATCAGCGGGGTGTCAGCGAATGAGCTCATCGATAAATATGACTGCTGTGATCATGTTTCTTATATTCATATCGGCAACGATGGTCATCACCTGGTGGGCATCCCGTCATACCCGCACTGCCAGCGAATATTATGCAGCCGGCAACACGATCACCGGCTTTCAAAATGGTCTGGCAATAGCCGGTGACTACATGTCTGCCGCATCGTTTCTCGGTATAACCGCACTGGTCTTTGCGTCCGGTTTTGATGGCCTGATATATTCGATAGGATTCCTGGTCGGCTGGCCTATCATCCTGTTTCTGCTGGCTGAACGGCTGCGCAACCTTGGAAAATATACGTTTGCAGATGTGGTATGTTACCGGCTGCAACAACGCCCAATCCGCTTGTTGTCCGCCTGTGGTTCGCTGGCAGTGATTCTGTTATACCTGATCGCACAAATGGTAGGCGCCGGCAAATTGATACAGGTCCTGTTCGGTTTGCCGTATAACACAGCAGTTGTGCTGGTAGGCATATTAATGGTCATCTATGTCACTTTTGGTGGAATGCTGGCAACCACCTGGGTCCAGATCATCAAGGCCTGCCTGCTGCTGTTTGGGGCAACTCTGCTTGCAGTGTTGGTATTGTCCAGACTGGATTTTTCGCTGGATCGCATGTTCAGTGAAGCAGTCAGCATCCATGCGAAGGGACTGGCCATCATGGCGCCGGGCACGCTGGTTGCGGATCCGGTATCTGCTATCTCACTCGGTCTGGCGCTGATGTTCGGTACAGCAGGGCTGCCCCATATTCTGATGCGCTTTTTTACCGTACCCGATGCAAAACAGGCAAGACGTTCCGTATTTTACGCAACAGGATTCATCGGTTATTTTTACATACTCACATTTGTAATCGGATTTGGCGCGATCGTTTTCCTTTCGAACAATCCCGAATTCAAGGATGCTGCCGGGGCGCTGATAGGCGGTAATAATATGGCTGCCGTGCATCTGTCGAAGGCACTCGGCGGGAATATACTGCTGGGATTTATTTCAGCTGTTGCGTTCGCCACCATACTCGCGGTGGTCTCCGGACTGACACTTGCAGGTGCCGCAGCTATCTCGCATGATCTTTACGCGCACTGCATCATGAAAGGACAGGCCAGGGAAGAAAACGAGATCAGGGTTTCCAAAATTGCGACGATCGGATTGGGAGTGGCCGCAATCGGACTCGGAATTCTATTCGAGCGACAGAATATTGCCTTTATGGTCGGACTGGCATTTGCCATCGCGGCCAGCGCAAATTTTCCGGTACTTATCTTTAGCATGTTCTGGGAAAAGACCAGTACTCGCGGCGCAATGGTCGGAGGCTGGACCGGGCTGATCTCGGCAATAACGCTGGTCATACTCGGACCTATCGTCTGGGTGGATATATTTGGCAATGCCAAACCAATCTTCCCTTATGAATATCCAGCATTGTTTTCAATGACGGCCGGCATGGTCGGTGTTTATGTGTTTTCATTGTTGGACAACAGCGAGAATGCAAGGAATGAGCGCGCATCGTTCAGTGACCAGTTCATTCGTTCAATGACGGGTATAGGGACTGAAATGGTGAAACGATACTGATTCACCCAACTCATGGACAAGTGGATACCATGCGTTTACTGATTTGATAATACAATCTTGCCGTTCTGACTGTAACGCTCCAGTAGCATAAGTGCCTGCACAATTTCCTCAAGTGGTAATACCCTGTCAATGGAAGGTATCAGCTTGTGCGCGTCTACAAACGACAACATTGTGCGGAATTCATCCGGCGAACCCATAGTGGTACCCTGCAGTCGGATATGCCGGAAGAACAACCTGGCCATCTCCAGACCTGATACCGGATTGCGCAAGGTTGCCCCATAAAATACATAGCGTCCACCCGGTTTCAGCGTAGCCAATATCTGGTTCAGGCTATCTCCACCGGCACTGTCGATGACCACATCAAATCCTTTGACACTCTTTGCCAGTTCCCGATAACCATTTTCCTTGTGGTAATTGACCCCTGCAGTTACGCCGGATTGCAGGGCCAGTTCTATTTTCTGCTCGCTACCACTGCTGACATACACTTGCGCACCCAGTTTCAGGCACCACAGGATTACAAAACCGGCGACACCGCCACCTGCACCGGTTACGAGCACACGTTGACCCGGTTTCACTTCTGCCTGGGTCATTACCGCCCGCCACGCAGTCAAGCCGGCTAATGGTAAGGCGGCAGCCTGCTCCCAGTTCAAATGTTGCGGCTTAGGGCAGACACAGTCTGCCGGTACGCAGATATATTCGGCAAATGTCCCTTGATCCGGCATACCGAGCACGCGAAACTCCGGGGCGTTGGCCCGCTGATCATCGCCCCAGTTACGGGCCGGGTAAATTATTACTGCGCTATTACTCAATGCAGGATCGACCCCGGCACCAAGCCTGTCCACAATACCTGCCCCGTCAGATCCGATAATGCAGGGTAAACGCATATCAGGGTACTGGCCGTGTGTGATCCAGTAGTCTCGCCGGTTCAGTGCCGATGCGATGAGTTTTACCCTGACCTCGCCCCGGGCAGGTTCAGGTATCGGAATTTGCTTCAGGATGAGGCTGTCAGGGCCCCGTGGATTTTCCAGGATGACAGCTCTCATTATAGTGTCTGTTACTCGCTCATTAGCAAATATCTACGCATATACATTAGCAGGCGATATCGAACCTACTTTTTCAATTTTGTTATCTTTGATCCTTCCAGTGTCAGGTTATACATCAGACCTTTATTGCTGATGACAAAACCGACAATGGGATCTTTGATAATAACCGAATTGATGTCCTTGCCGGCACCGAATTCAACTATCGCTACTGAACCCTCAACACCGACTTCCCATCCATCACTGTTCCGGAATTTTTCAAGTGCATCACTCTCCAGAAAAACCAGTATCACGGTTTTCAGTTGTGCTCCTAACTGAAAACCAATCGAAGCCGCAGCAGTACTAAAATAATCAACAGATGTACCATTAATTCTCAGCGCACCTTCACCATATTCCCCGCCGATGCCGATTCCTACCTTGACCACCTCCGGAAACACCAGCACGCCTTTGGCCTTTTTCAGAAACTGTTCTGCACCTTCCACTTCTTTATGAAATCTTTCGAGTGCGCCATCTACCTCAATATCAATCTGCTGGGTTGATGCTGCGTATAAGGGCCGTATACTGAGTAACACAATAATACCGAGGAATAGAACCCTGAAATTGTGTCTGTTTATCATAATATTGCCTCCTCTAGTCTGGTTGTGTTTCTGCTGCATAGTATATCTTATGTTATGACTCAAACTGGTTGCATGCTGTTCTGTTAACCCCATCTCGTATTCAGTATGTCACGCGCCTGATTCGCCTTTGCCGCAAAATATTCATTACCGCCCCTGTCAGGATGCAGTTGTTGCATGATTTTTCGATAGGCCCGGGTAATGTCCTCTTGCGTTGGAGTGCCATTCAAACCAAGCACCTGCAGGGCCTCATCCACACTCATATCAGATGCAGATCTACTCGCCGACTTTCCGTGCTCTGATGGACCTGAACCGGCTTGCTCACCAAACCTGGCTACTATATAACTGTCGAGCAGTCTGGCCGAATCATTATCATTCTGTCCGCACCACGCCAGCAGACGACCCAATTCGGGTTTACTCATTTCATCGAGTAACCTGCCCTTGAACTCCCCTGCCAGTACACTGCCGGACAGTTTGCCTGTGTCATGGTCAAGCTTCATTAGAATATATTTCGTACTGACTGTGGATGAATTCGGGGCCTTTGATGCACCAGCATGGGATCGATACAATTGTGCAACCATGGGGGAATACCTGACCAGCAGACCAAGATTTTGCCTGATAAATGCAAGCACGCCGGCCAGTACCGCCCCCAGCCAATGCATATGTCCAGTGAAAACCAGCAACAGTATAATGACAATCAGTCCACTGATGAGGCTGCGTTGTATTAACCTTTTCCGCTGTCCCGGATCCGCAGTGTTTGTCCATTGCCACCAGAACACGATGCCCGCAAGTAAAAGCGCGATAAGGATAATTCGCGACATCTAACGCAACAATTGCCGGGTCAGATCTTGCAGTTGTGGCGTACTGTCTTTAGTAAACGCGGCCATCGCCTGTTTGCCCCCAGCCGCATAAACAGCTACCGCTGCCAGCAATTGTTCAAGCATGCCCGCACTGTTACTGTCAAACCTGCAATACGCCCCGCCACTTAAGCGGGCAACAGTTTCATAGATCTCGGCTGTCTTCAGATCGGCATTTTCCTGAAACATGAATAACGGGGTCTTGTGCAGGCCCAGTTCGCCACCAAGTTTCATCAGGGCAGCTGCCGGTTCCTCGCAAGCATCGCCAATATAGACCGCCGCAGCCACCGGTTGACGCCGGGTTTCTGCCAACAGGTGTTTAAATGATCTTTCAATCTGGGTGTGACCGGCAAGGCAGCTTACTCCTGTCATTTGCTGCATTAACGAGTTGCTGTCATTCAGCCAGGCCGAGCAATGTAATTCAGCGAAACCGCGAAAATATACCAGTTGCACCTGGAGTCTCCCAACCTTGTCTACGGCCTTGAACATCTGGCCCTGGATCCTGCAGGCATGGTCCCAGGCAGGCTGACGGCTGGCGGTGGCATCAATTATAAATGCGAGGCGTCCGGGTTTTTGTCCATGAGTGGACATAGTCTGTATATGCATGGCCTGTTGCAGGAAGGCAGTCACCTTATTACCCGATGCAGGTGTATTACGCACAATTTTTTTCATCAACCCGGTCTCATTAATACCCCGGCCAAGATCAGTCTGTTCAATCGTTGTCTCCGGGATAGTTCAAAGTAGCTACAAATGCTGGCCGGTTTGTACAACAATGACTATTGCTTTTTTTCAGGGCGCCGCCAGCTTTTCACTATTTTATGTTCAAGCTTGTTACAGGTAAGCGTATCAGCGGCGATGTCTTTCGTTACCGTCGTACCAGCACCGATCGTGGCGCCGTCTCCTACTACAACCGGAGCAATCAGTTGTGTGTCAGAACCGATAAACACATTATCACCGATGATAGTCTTATGCTTGTTTGCGCCGTCGTAATTACAAGTGATAGTACCTGCACCAATATTCACATTTTTACCAATTTCGCTGTCTCCGATATAGCTGAGGTGGTTCACCTTCGAACCTGGACCAATCTCGGACTTTTTCACCTCAACAAAGTTACCTATATGTACATGTTCGGCCAGGCGCGTATCCGGCCGGATCCGTGCAAACGGCCCGATCTTGCAACCGTTGCCAATCACCGCATTTTCTATGACACAGTTCGGCAGGATCGTTGCACCATCACCGATGTCGGCATTATTGATGTAACAATTCTGGCCTATGGTCACATCATTGCCCAGGCTGACGCTGCCCTCAATAACAACATTGATATCGATACGTATGTCCCTGCCGGCCTTGAGGTCGCCGCGTAAATCAAACCGGGACGGGTCCATCAAGGTAACGCCATGGCGCATCAGGTGTTGTGCCTGGGTCAGCTGATAATACCTTTCGAGTTCGGCCAGTTGGACCCGGTTGTTAACACCGTGGATTTCTGTAATCGATTCAGGTTGTATTGTAATGACCTGGATATTTTCACTTACCGCCTTTTCGACGATATCGGTAAGATAATATTCACCCTGGGTGTTATTGTTGTTCAGTTCTGGCAGCCAGCGCTTCAACAAGCGGGCCTTCACCACCATCATGCCTGTATTGATCTCGGTTACAGCACGCTGTTCTGGTGTGGCATCGTTTTCCTCGACGATACAGGTAACATTGTTACTGTCATCCCGAATGATACGTCCATATCCGGTCGGTTCATCCAGTACTGATGTTAATAAACTGAATCCGCTCGTACCTGCAGCACTGACAAGCCTTTGCAGTGTTTCAAACGTTATCAGCGGAATATCACCATACAGGATCAACACATTGTCGACATCGGGAACCTGTGGCATTGCCAGTTTGACTGCATGCCCGGTACCCAGTTGCTGTTTTTGCTCTACCCAGTCAGCGCTGAGGTGAGCAAGCGTTTCCGGCACCTTTTGTCCACCGTGGCCATAAATAATCCGGATTTGTCTGTGATCCAGCCGCGATGCCGAGACATAGACGTGTTCAAGCAGGGTGCGGCCCGCCAGCTCGTGTAAAACCTTGGGCAATGCCGAATGCATCCGGGTGCCCTGTCCTGCGGCAAGAATGATGATACTCAGGCTCATAAATTAGTCAGATCCAGTCCAGGCTAAACGTCTGTTTTAAAGACACATGATAGACCGAGTCAGTGGGGGAAGCAAAACCGGCCACATCCGTTGTGACTCCGGTTCAGAAAAACAGCTTGGTGTATGTGACCGTTCGGGCGGACCTATCTACCCGAGCGCTTGCGTAAACGCTGAATGGCCTGAAGTTGTGCGGCAAACTCGGCCGTTTGTGCCAATGCAGTTGCGTAATCGATCTCGGCGCTGCGATCGTGCAACTGTCTGTCGGCCTCTTCTTTCGCCTTCAATACAGCGGCCTCGTCCAGGTCTTCTGCACGCATTGCGGTGTCAGACAAAACCGTAACCATTTTCGGCTGGACTTCCAGCATACCACCGGACACATAGAAACCTTCTTCCTTGCCATCTGGGTGTTTGACCCGTACTTCACCGGGTGCAAGTCGCGTTATTAATGCCGCATGGCCGGGGGCAATACCCATCTCACCCATAATCGCCGGGGCGAAGACCATCTCGGCTTCTCCGGAGAATATCTCCCGCTCAGCGCTGACGATATCGATGTGTATGGTAGCCATGTTTATGCTCAGGTGAACTTCTTCGCGTTTTCTACTGCATCTTCTATCGTACCTACCATATAGAAGGCCTGTTCCGGCAGATGATCATATTCACCGTTGACGATGGCCTTGAAGCCCTTAATCGTGTCCTTCAGGGAAACGTATTTGCCCGGTGAACCGGTAAACACCTCGGCGACGAAATACGGTTGTGACAGGAAGCGCTGTATCTTTCTGGCGCGGGTAACTGCGAGTTTGTCAGCTTCCGACAGTTCGTCCATACCCAGAATCGCGATAATATCGCGCAGTTCCTTGTAGCGCTGCAGCGTATTTTGTACCGCGCGCGCTATATCATAATGTTCCTGTCCGACGACCAACGGATCCAGCTGACGGCTGGTTGAATCAAGCGGATCTACCGCAGGATAGATACCCATCTCGGCGATCTGCCTGGACAACACCACTGTCGCATCAAGGTGGGCAAATGTCGTTGCCGGTGAGGGGTCGGTCAAGTCGTCCGCCGGCACGTACACGGCCTGGATCGAGGTAATCGAACCGGTCTTGGTCGAGGTAATGCGTTCCTGCAGCTTGCCCATTTCTTCAGCCAATGTTGGTTGATAACCTACGGCGGAAGGCATACGGCCGAGTAGCGCCGACACCTCGGCCCCTGCCAGGGTAAAACGGTAGATATTATCAACGAAGAAAAGTACGTCACGACCTTCATCACGGAATTTTTCGGCCAGGGTCAGACCGGTCAGCGCCACGCGCAGACGGTTGCCCGGTGGTTCGTTCATCTGTCCATACACCATCGACACCTTCGACTTTTCGAATTCCTTGATATTTACCACGCCCGCTTCCTGCATTTCGTGGTAAAAATCGTTACCTTCGCGGGTACGTTCGCCAACCCCGGCAAATACAGACAGACCAGAATGCTGGGTAGCGATGTTATTGATCAACTCCATCATGTTAACGGTCTTGCCCACACCGGCACCGCCGAACAGACCAACCTTACCACCCTTCGCAAACGGGCATATAAGGTCGATAACCTTGATACCTGTTTCCAGCAATTCGGTGGTCGGACTCAGATCAGTGAATTTCGGGGCATCACGGTGTATCGCCATTCTCTCCTTGGTATCGATAGGGCCGAGGTCATCTATCGGCTGCCCCAGAACATTCATGATACGTCCAAGCGTTTTCACACCAACCGGAACCGAGATAGGGGCACCGGTATTGTTTACCTTCAGACCGCGCTTTAGACCGTCTGTTGAACCGAGTGCAATGGTACGGACGATACTTTCACCCAGCTGTTGCTGTACTTCCAGTGTAGTTTCAACGTTTTCAGCATCAACCACCAGCGCATCATAAATCTTGGGGATGGCATTGCTGGGGAATTCGACGTCAACTACAGCGCCGATGATTTGTACAATTTGTCCAGAACTCATTGTTTAGTTCCTCGATGTGTCTGTCTATATTTCTGGTTAAAAATTCTGTGTGTTTGTCGTCTGTCTAGACAGCAGCCGCGCCGCCCACGATCTCTGACAGCTCCTGGGTAATCGCCGCCTGACGGGCCTTGTTATAAATCAACTGCAGCTCATCGATAAGCTCGCCGGCATTGTCGGAGGCACTCTTCATCGCCACCATACGCGCGGCCTGTTCGCAGGCAATATTTTCAATCACATCCTGGTATACCAGCGATTCGATATAACGTTTCAGCAACTGGTCGATTACTTCCTGCGCATCCGGCTCATAGATATAGTCCCAATGGTACTTCATGTCTTCATCAGTATCCGGCAGCACCGGCAGCAGCTGTTCGACCTTCGGCGACTGGGTCATTGAATTGACGAAGTTATTGGACACAATATATACAGCGTCAACATCACCTCTGGTATAGGCATCCAGCATTACCTTGACACTGCCTATAAGTCGTTCAACTGTTGGTTGATCACCGATATGGGTGGCCTGGGCGACGATATGCGCGCCCAGACGCGAGAAAAATCCAACTGCCTTGTTACCGATAATACTCAGATCCATCTCGATTCCCTGTTCGGACCATTTTTTCATCCTGCGTAACAGGTCGCGAAACAGGTTTGAATTCAGACCACCGCAGAGTCCACGGTCTGTTGAAACAACGATCAGGCCAATCCGTTTTATCTGTTCACGCGGCACCAGATACGGGTGCTTGTACTCCGAGTGGGCCAGACCGAGATGGGCGATTACTTTTCTGATTTTGTTGGCATACGGGCGCGCTGCATGCATACGCTCCTGCGCCTTGCGCATCTTGCTGGCGGCAACCATCTCCATCGCCTTGGTGATCTTCTGGGTGTTTTTAACACTTGCGATCTTCGAGCGGATTTCCTTGCCGACGGCCATGGTTAGTCGCTGGTCGCTGGTCGCTGGTCGCTAGTATGCAGGTAACCGACGCGCAAGCGACGAGTGACAAGTAACGAGCGACTGCTGTATTGACTATTGATTAATAGCATCCCGACAACCTTACCATGTATGGTTCTTTTTGAACTCGGCTATACCCGCTTTCAGTCCAGCCTCGATCTCGTCATTAAAATCACCGGTCTGGTTGATCCTGGTCATCAACTCCTTCTTGCTGCTGTTCATAAAGCTGTGCAGTGCGGATTCAAACGCACCAAGCTTGTCCAGACTGATATCATCCACAAAACCCTTGTCAACCGCATACAGGGTGAGTGCCGTTTCTGCCACACTCAACGGCGAATACTGTTTCTGTTTCATCAACTCCATTACGCGCTGGCCTCGTTCAAGCTGCCTGCGTGTGGCCGCATCAAGATCAGATGCAAACTGGGAGAAGGCTGCAAGCTCGCGATACTGGGCCAGGGCAAGACGGACACCACCACCGAGTTTCTTGATGATCTTCGTCTGTGCTGCACCACCGACGCGCGACACTGACAGACCCGCATTAATAGCAGGCCGGAAACCGGAATTGAACAGGTTGGTCTCCAGATAAATCTGGCCGTCGGTAATTGAGATGACGTTGGTCGGAATGAATGCAGACACGTCACCGGCCTGGGTTTCGATGATCGGCAATGCCGTCAGCGATCCGGTCTTACCCTTGACCTTGCCCCCGGTCATTTTTTCCACGTAAGCGACATTAACACGGGCTGCCCTTTCCAGCAGGCGTGAATGCAGATAGAACACGTCGCCAGGATAGGCTTCACGGCCAGGCGGGCGTCTCAACAACAACGAGATCTGACGATAGGCCCAGGCCTGTTTGGTCAGATCATCATAAATAATCAGAGCATCTTCACCCCGATCCCGGAAATATTCGCCCATTGCACAACCGGAATACGGTGCAATGTACTGCAACGCCGCGGAATCAGACGCCGTAGCTGCAACAATAATCGTGTGCTCCATCGCACCATGTTCTTCCAGCTTCCTGATGACCACATTGATGGAGGATGCCTTCTGCCCTATGGCAACATAGATACACTTGATACCAGTGCCCTTCTGGTTGATGATCGTGTCGATCGCAACGGCGGTCTTGCCGGTCTGGCGGTCACCTATGATCAATTCACGCTGGCCGCGACCAACCGGTACCATCGCGTCTATTGATTTCAGGCCGGACTGTACAGGCTGCGATACTGACTGGCGTTGAATAACACCAGGCGCAATCTTTTCTATCGGGGAGGATTCCTGCGTCTTAATCTCCCCCTTGCCATCTACCGGATTACCTAACGAGTCAACTACCCGTCCGAGCAGTGCCTCGCCAACAGGCACTTCGAGGATACGCTTGGTACACTTTACCGTGTCCCCTTCCGACAGGTGCAGGTAGCTGCCGAGAATAACCGCCCCGACCGAATCACGTTCCAGATTCATAGCAAGGCCATAGGTATTGCCCGGAAACTCAAGCATTTCACCCTGCATTGCATCACTGAGACCATGGATCCTGGCGATACCATCAGACAGACTGACTATCGTTCCCTCGGTGCGGGCCTCGGTATCCAGATCAAAGTCCTTGATTTTCTTTTTTATCAGTTCACTAATTTCTGTTGCGCTGATAGACATCGCTGTTCCTCTCTTGCGAACACTATTGTTAACTATTAAAACTACCCGATTAATTCATTACGCAGCTTGCTCAAACGGCCACGTAACGATGCATCAATTACTGAATCTCCGGCCTGGATTATCATTCCACCAATCAGGGATTTGTCGACCACGGATGAAATATTGACTTTCTTGCCTGTACGTTTGCCCATTGCTTCAGCAATATCTTTTGACTGATCACTGTCAAGTGCAAAGGCGCTGACTACCTTAACTTCTATCTTGCCTTCTGCCTGCGCACGTTTCTGTTCAAATAATTCTGAGATTTGGCCGGCTATCTTGAGCCGGTTCGACTTGATCAATATCCTGATAAAATTGGCCGCGGAAGCGGACAATTTGCCACCATAGATACTGCTGAGCAGATCCAGCAACTGTTTGTGACTGACTTTCGGGCTGTGCAATAACTGTCGCATCTGCGGATCCTGCACAATCTGGCCAAGCATCTTCAGCAGTGCAGACCACATCTCCATATCGCCTTCTTCCTGTGCCTGCTCAAATACGGCCTTGGCATAGGGTCGGGCTATGGTTGTGTTAGCAAGCATTCGCGTTTATCCGATGACTACAATTCGGAACTGACTTTCGCCAGTATTGCGTTGTGCGCATTTTTATCGACTTCACGCATCAGGATCTGCTCGGCACCAGCCAGCGCCAGCACAGCGACTTCCCGTTTCAGGTTCTCTCTGGCCTGGCTGCGTTCGCGGTCGATCTCGGCCTTCGCTGCCAGGATCAGGCGTTCAGCCTCTGACCTCGCATTTGACTTGGATTCTTCCATGAGCTCGTCACCACGTTTTTGCGCCGAGTTAACAATGTCGGCGGCCTGATGCTTGCCTTCATTAACCATTTCTACACGGCGGCGTTCAGCATCGATCAGCGCCTGCTGGCCCTTGTCAGCTGCTGCCAGACCGTCCGCTATCCGGGTTTCCCTGTCCTGCATCTGCTTTAGCAGCAAAGGCCAGACAAACTTCGTGGTAAACCAGACAAATACAGCAAACGCGATAATCTGCCCAATCAGGGTTGCATTAAAATTCACCAGCTTATTCCTCTAGTTCCGGGATGATAAATGCCTATCGTCTTAAAATTATTATTCCAGATAGGCAAGGAACGGATTCGCCAGCGTAAACCACATGGCCATACCGATACCGATCATGGTCACAGCGTCGATCAGACCGGCAACCAGGAACATCTTGGTCTGTAACATTGGCGCCAGTTCAGGCTGACGGGCCGAACCTTCCAGAAATTTGCCGCCGAGATTACCGAAACCAATTGCGGTCCCGAATGCTCCCATACCCAGTAAGAAAAATACTCCAGCCGCTGTAGAAGCCAGTATTGTCTCCATTATATCCTCCAGTCTGCTTTGTTAATGTGTAAATCTTTGGTAAAAATCAATGATGCTCGTGTGCCATGCCCAGATAGATTATTGTCAGCATCATAAACACGAATGCCTGTAACAAAACAATCAGAATATGAAATACCGCCCAGACAAAATGGAACGGTAACTGCCAGTATCCCAGCATCGCAATCAACAGAAACAATAACTCACCGGCATACATATTTCCGAACAACCGTAATGCCAGGGAAACCGGTTTTGCCAACAGACTGACAACTTCCAACGTCAGGTTACAGGGTATCAGAACAGCCTGTAAAAACGGATTTTTTGCATGAAACGGATACAGGGTCAATTCAGCAATAAAACCGCCGGGCCCTTTCATCTTGATACTGTAAAAAATGATCAGCAGAAATACCGATATGGACAGTCCAAAGGTAATATTCGGATCGGTCGTAGGTACGACCTTGAAATACAGGTGCGGGTCACCGGAAATCTTCTGTGCCAGCAGCGGCAACACGTCGACTGGCACCAGATCCATCGTGTTCATCAACACAATCCATATAAAAATAGTCAGTGCCAATGGGCCGATGACATTGCTTGTACCGCTGAATGCGTCCTTCACATTTTTGTTGACAAATTCGAGCGTCATTTCGATCAGGTTATGAAACCCGGTGGGTGCCCCGGAAACAGGCTTTTTCGCTACCCGGTGAAAAAAGAAACAGAACAGTATGCCGAGGAAGATAGACCAGCCCAGCGTATCGACATTATATGACCAGAAACCCATCGCCTTCGCTTCCTGCGGGCTGTGCGCAAGTGTCCAGGTCTCCTGCTCCAGCACATGGCCATCGGCACGTTCATAACCGGCAGGCAACTTTCCCAGCACCATATTCTGCAGATGGTGCTGCATATAGCTGTTAGGAGTCAGTTCCTGTTCGTGTGCGCTTGTTTCTGCCATCGAGTTTTCCAGTTCACCAGCCAGATTGGCTCAGCGACCCATTAATATCGAGTTTCCCCATAGGTTCAAAATAAGCATTACTACGTATGTTGCAAACAGTGCTGCTTCATTCATACTTTCTAACCACAGAAATGCCATGAAAAAAATCAGTACAGTTGCAATTATTTTTATTACTTCCCCAACATAAAACCAGCGCATTGCGAGCTGGGCTGAATCTGCCGCGGAATGTCTGAACACATATTTCGCAAAATATACGTTCGGGACGATATACGCCAGGCTACCGAGTGCAACTGAGCTGGCTGTTTCGATATCGACTGCCATTGCCAAGGCCATTACTGCAACTACTGTAAGCAATGCCTGAATAACCAGCATTTTATAAGCGGCGGACCTGTTTTTATCTGTATTGTCCTGCACCATCGCCGTCTATGGTATCAACTTATTATAATTATGTAATTTTACCCACAGTGCTGATGGCTTGCACTATCATTCTCAGCGTTGCAAGTATAAATAGCTATGTGTGCTGAAGCAATCGCTGCGATGCACAAATTTCAATCATTTTAATGAATTTAATGATTAAAATTATTTAATTCTGGACAGGATGCCATCCAGCGCATCCACAGAACTGTATTGAATTTCGAGTGTGCCCTTGCCGGATTTTTTATGTTTTATCAGGACCGCCGTGCCCAGACGCCCGGACAATTCATCCTGTAAACCACGGATATTCGGGTCTATAGAGAATTTGCCTGCCTTTCTGGACGAATTTTTGTTCTGTAATTTTCTCGCCAAGGCCTCGGTTTCCCGTACTGACAGGCCTTTCGCGGTAACCTCTTTGGCAGCTACAAGCTGTAATGATTCCGGCAATGACAGCAAGGCCCTGGCATGTCCCATTTCCAGTTCACCCTGTTCAAGCATCTGCCGGACCGGTGCAGACAACTCCAGCAATCGCAGCATATTACTGATGGTTGAGCGGGACCGGCCGACTGCCTCGGCGACCATATCATGGGTCATATCAAATTCTTCCAGCAAGCGCGACAGGCCGCGCGCTTCTTCCAGCGGACTCAGGTCTTCACGCTGGATATTTTCAATCAGCGCAAGACACATCGCTTGCACGTCATCCAGCTTGCGCACAACCACCGGCACTTCATGCAAACCGGCCATTTGTGCTGCACGCCAGCGACGTTCTCCGGCGACTATTTCATGTTTACCGTTACTGACTGGCCTGACGATAATCGGCTGCACTACACCCTGGGCCTTGATCGAACTGGCGAGTTCCTGCATAGCTACCTGATCAAATTTCACCCTGGGCTGATAAGCCCCCCGTTGTAACAGATCAACCGGTAGTGTACGTAATGCATTTGCCGTTTCATCGGCACTCCCGGTAGTCTGTAACCCAAGCAAGGCATCCAGCCCCTTGCCAAGTGCGCGTTTTTTAGTGGCCATACTCGGGACTCGGGATTCGGGATTCGTAGAACGAGTGAGGAGTGAGGGGTAACATCATGCAGCCTTACCCTGTCTGTTTAGCATCTCGCCAGCAAGCGCAAGGTAAGCCAACGCCCCACGGGAGGCGCGGTCGTAGGCAATTATCGGCAATCCATGACTCGGCGCTTCGGCCAAACGTACATTTCTCGGTATGATCGTGCGGTAAACCTTGTCACCAAAATGATCCAGCAACTGTGCCGAAACCTGGGTAGCCAGATTGTTACGCGGGTCATACATGGTCCGCAACAGGCCTTCTACCTTCAGATTCGGGTTAAGATACTTGCGAATCTTTTCAATCGTCGCCAGCAGCGCGGTCAAACCTTCAAGTGCATAATATTCACACTGCATAGGGATAATGACCGAATCGGCCGCAACCAGTGCATTCACAGTCAGCATATTCAATGACGGCGGACAATCAATAAAGATGAAATCGTAATCGTCCTGTACGGTCTGCAAGGCCGTCTTCAGCCTCACTTCGCGTGCCAGTTCTTCCATCAGTCCGACTTCGGCCCCGGTCAGATCAGAATTGGCGGGCAATACATCATATTTGCATTCTTCCGAATGGATGACAGATTCCTTAAGCGTCTTGTCGCCCATTAAAACATCATAACTGCTCGATTTCAGGCCAGATTTATTAATACCGCTACCCATGGTGGCATTCCCTTGCGGATCCAGATCGACCAGTAACACACGTCTGCGCGTAGCGGCCATGGAGGCACCCAGATTCACGCTGGTGGTCGTCTTACCGACGCCACCTTTCTGATTGGTAACAGCGATTATTTTTGACATCACGGATTCGGCACGTAGTAGCTACGGACTGGTATTATGGCATAGATAACTTGCCAGATGTCACTCCCCGGCCATTAGTTCATAATAATAAGGTGTCTGTCAGAATCCAGACCAGGCACTTGCAGCTTGACCGCCTTCGACTCCACCCCGGTCAGCACTGCCAGTTCCTGCCCTGGATAGCCACCCTTCATCGCGAGCATATATCCATCTTTTGCGATTAAATGTGCAGTAATCCGGTAAATCTCGGCCAGGGAACTGAAAGCGCGGGTGACAGCCGTGGAAAATAACTGTGCAGGCCGGTAATCCTCGGCCCTGCTCAATACGACTTCGATATTCCCAGGCTTTAATTCGAGTAAAACATGCTGCAGAAAACGCACCTTTTTTGATTTGCTGTCGAGCAGGATCCAGTGCGTCTGTGGTCTGGCCAGTGCCAGGATCAGACCCGGCAGTCCGGCACCTGTGCCCACATCCAGACAACGCTGACCGTGGATGTACGGTAATATCGACAGACTGTCGAGCAAATGGTGAGTCAACATCTGCGCAGGATCTGTAATAGCAGTCAGGTTATAGGCCTTGTTCCATCGGGACAATTCCTGCAAAAACCACAGATAGGTTTCACACGGATGCGCTGCCGGATCTTCACCCAGCGCGTGTATGCCATGTTTTAAAGTGTCTGATAACTGCCGGTCAAACAAGACAGGTCAGGCGGTCTGTTGCAGGGAAAATGAACGCTTCTTCAAATGGATCCGCAATAACGAGATCGCAGCGGGCGTCATGCCGGGGATCCTGGCTGCCTGCCCCAGCGTGTAAGGCCGTTGCGATGTCAGCTTCTGGGTTACTTCATTCGACAGCCCACGCACAGATTTATAGTCTATATCTTCCGGCATGCGTGTATGCTCGTCACGCAGGTTACGGTGGATCTCTTCCTGCTGACGCACAATATAGCCATGGTATTTTGCCTGGATCTCCACCTGCTCGGTGACCTCCGGCGGCAAGCCCAGATCTTCTATACACGGCAGCGCCATCAGATTCTGGTAATTGATGTCCGGCCGCCGTAGCAGTTGTAACAGACTGGCCTCCTTGCTGAGGGCCTGTCCCAGCGCTGCGATAGCAATCTCGGCCGAGAGCTTATCCGGCCCGACCCAGATCTTGTCCAGCCTCTGCTGTTCCTGCAGAATGGCCTCTTGCTTGGCGACAAACCGCTGCCAGCGTTGATCATCAACCAGACCGAGTTCACGACCAATCGCGGTCAGTCGCAGATCGGCATTATCCTCACGCAACAACAGGCGGTACTCCGCACGACTGGTAAACATACGGTAAGGTTCGGTGGTGCCACGGGTAATCAGGTCATCAATCAAAACGCCCATGTAGGCCTGGTCACGACGTGGACTCCACGGTTCCCGGTCCATTGCCAGGCGGGCGGCATTCAAGCCTGCGATCAGACCTTGTGCCGCTGCCTCTTCGTAACCGGTGGTGCCATTAATCTGCCCGGCAAAGAACAGACCAGCAATAAACTTTGTCTCCAGCCAGGGTTTCAGATCACGCGGGTCAAAGTAATCGTATTCAATTGCATACCCGGGCCGGGTGATATGGGCATTCTCAAATCCGACTATCGTGCGCACCAGCTCAAACTGCACATCGAATGGCAAACTGGTCGAGATCCCGTTCGGGTACACCTCGGTCGTGTTCAGGCCTTCCGGTTCGATAAAGATCTGGTGCGATGTCTTGTCGGCAAAGCGCACTATCTTGTCTTCAATCGATGGACAGTAACGCGGGCCGATGCCTTCAATCTGGCCGTTGTACATCGGTGAACGATCCAGGGAACCACGAATAAGATCATGTGTACGCTCATTCGTATAGGTAATATGGCATGAGACCTGACGCGGATGCTCACTGGCATGCCCCATATAAGAGAACACAGGCACCGGCACATCACCTGGTTGTTCCTGCAGTTTTGAATAATCGATCGTATTGCCATCAATACGTGGCGGGGTACCTGTCTTCAGGCGACCAACCCGGAACGGCATCTCCCGCAAGCGAGCAGCAAGTGCATTCGATGACGGATCTCCGGCACGCCCACCCTGATAGTTCGCATCACCGACATGGATCTTGCCGGCAAGAAAGGTCCCGACCGTCAACACCACAGTGGGGGCGAGAAAACGTAATCCTATCTGGGTGACGACACCCTTGACCGCATCGCCCTCGACGATCAAATCATCTACTGCCTGTTGGAACAGGTACAGGTTTTGCTGGGCCTCCAGCAACGGCCTAACCACGCCTTTATATAAGGAGCGATCAATCTGCGCCCGCGTCGCGCGTACCGCCGGCCCCTTACGGGAATTCAGGATACGAAACTGGATACCACTGCGATCGGCCGCCCGGCCCATCAAGCCACCCAATGCATCGATCTCCTTGACCAGATGGCCCTTGCCGATCCCACCAATGGCCGGGTTACAGGACATCTGCCCGAGCGATTCTATGCTCTGGGTCAGTAGTAATGTCTTTGCCCCCATACGCGCAGACGCCAACGCAGCCTCGGTACCGGCATGCCCGCCACCGACGACGATTACATCAAATTGTTCAGGGTAATTACGCATAGGGCGGGTATTGTAATCCCAAATTTTCCACAAGTTTACTGTAAATTCGAAAAAAACGGATTTATTCCCCAACAACCCGCAAGAATACCTTGGTGGTTTTTATACCCTTAAAACGCGCTCTTTAGTGTGCCCCCGTCTACACGTAACGCGGCGCCGGTAGTGGTGGATGCAAGTTGGACTGCATACATACGCAACCAGGGAAGCGACTTCTTCCGGGGTCGCAAAACGCTTG
>JBCKWF010000023.1:0-22532 GCA_038922895.1 Gammaproteobacteria bacterium | reverse complement strand
GGTGGCGGCCACTACGACCTCGGCATAACTCTTGCCTATCCAGTCAGCCATAACAAACGCAATTGCGCCCATTACCGGCGGTAATATCTGGCCGCCCGTTGCAGCCACTGCTTCAACGGCCGCTGCATATGCAGGTTTATACCCAATCGACACCATTAAAGGGATTGTGATAATTCCGGTCGTCGCAACATTACTGGAAGGAGAACCGGAGATTGAACCAAACATTGCACTGGACACGACCGCGGCCTTGGCAGGCCCTCCCTTGCTCCGCCCTGTCACCGCCATGGCAACATCAATACACCACTGGCCCGCGCCGGTTGCCTGAAGGATTGCGCCGAAAAAAAGATAGACCACAATGACGGTAGTGGCTATTTGCAGCGGCTGCCCGAAGAACCCTGATTCCCCCGCATAGGCTGCATACAGAATACGATCCATGGATGCGCCTGCCCCATAGAGTACACCTGGCAGAAATTGCTGAAAGATTGTAATCAGCACAAAAGAAACGATCATTACAGGCAAGGTAAGTCCGGCCACCCTTCTGACCGCTTCGAGTACACCGATTGACAGCAGACTCGCCAGTATGATGCCTTGCGTGTCCAGGTAGCCATACAGCGCATACTGGTCCAGATTTTTATTAAAAAATATTACATATAAATTTCCAATCAATAATGCTGCCAGAAACAGGTAGTTAATGAACGGAACCGAGCTAATGGAAAAAACGTTCGTGTCAGCTTCCATAGCCGCGGTCTTCTGCTGTGCGGATGGCGCGGGTGCTTTAAGAAAAATGATTAATCCGGCACAGATCAGACTGATGGCAGACAGGATCTGGCCCGGAATAAACATGCCGAACCACGCAGGTATATTGCCTACCACTATCAGATGGTAAAGTATGATTAGGGTTGAAAATAATGCTGCCTTGGTAAAGACTTCGTTTTTCGACATAATGCCCTGGGATCAGTCAGTAAGTTGACGTAACAAAGAGGATGGGCCGGAATAATCAAATTCAGGCTGCAACACAGTCAGATTGGTACAAACCAACATAAATATATCCCCCCGCATTTTGTAAGAATTAACTACTGGACAAAGGCTAACATTATTACAATACTGTATTCAAGAATTACATTGTCCCCAATCAAACGCGGCCTTGATTTATATTTGTTGTATGGCATTATCACTCTGGTCTGCGGTTGATTCTGGAGAGTATGCATGGCCAATTTGAAACTAAGTGTAGGTTGCGGTCCCTATGATCGGACTGAGGCATTGCGCAGCGGTATTGTGCAACCGGAAGGCATAGACCTGACCTATGTTCCGGTCCAGTCACCGCCGGAGATTTTTGCGCGGATGATCAAAAATAATGCGTTTGATTTTGCCGAGATGTCGACCGCGATGTACCTGACCTTGCGGGCCAAGAATGAATTTCCTTTTATCGCACTGCCGATATTCCCCTCAAAGGTATTCCGGCATGGTTTTATCTTCATCAATACGAAGTCCGGCATCAAGACCGCGAAAGATCTGGAAGGCAAACGGGTCGGCGTACCGGAATACCGCCAGACTGCAGCAATCTGGATCAAGGGTATCCTGCAACATGAGTATGGGGTAAATCTGGATACCATCCACTGGTTTGAAGGTGGCGCCAATGTGCCACGCGAACCGGACGTACTCGACCTGCGCCCGAACTATCAGGTCGATATCGAATTTATCGGCCCCGAGAAATCGCTGAACCAGATGCTGGAGGCCGGCGAGATTGATGCAATGATCGGCGCACGCAAACCGTTCTCGCTGGACACCAGTCCGCATGTAAAGCGCCTGTTCCAGGATTATCGCGATGTCGAAAAGGCGTATTACAAAAAGACCGGCATCTTCCCGATCATGCATACACTGGTCGTAAATGAAGCATTATACCGTGAACACCCGTGGGTCGCTGAAAGCATATACAAGGCCTTTGTACAATCAAAAGACTGGTGCCTCGAACAGATGCGCTTTTCCGGCACGATGCGCTATACCCTGCCCTGGTTGTTTGCCGACATTGATGAAATGCATGAAGTGTTCGGTGCTGATCCGTGGGCGTATGGCCTCGAACCGAACCGGTCCACAGTGGAGGCACTGGCACAATATTTATACGATCAGAAGTTCCTTGCCAAAAAGATCAGGATCGATGATATGTTTGTTCCGATCGTGACCAGTAATGAGTAATCGCTTCTGGTTTTTTCAGATGTGCGAATGCCACGGAGTGCATAACTGCGCGAGAACGGCCAGTTTTTATAAAACGCTTTTTTTTGTCTGGATTCCGGTTTCTGCTTACGCAGCCCCGGAATGACGATGTGTTTAATATTGAGTGGGGTTCTGGCAATGAGAACTGAAATGACATGAGTACACCTGTTCAGACATCCACATACTCTGGATTGGTCAAGGAAACAGCGACCGATTTTTCGGTACACGCCAGCGTATACACCGACCCCGCCATCTTCGATGCCGAGATGCGCAATATTTTCGAGCGTAGCTGGTGTTATGTCGCCCATGAGAGTGAAATTGAAAAACCAGGGGACTTTCGCACCTCGGCGGTTGGCCGCATCCCCGTCATTGTCAGCCGGGGTGATGATGACAAGGTCTACGTGAATATCAATGCCTGTCGCCACCGCGGCACCGTGATCTGCCGCGAAGAACGCGGCAACGTCAGGTATTTTGTCTGCCCGTATCACGGCTGGTCCTATCACCGGGACGGCTCCCTCAACAACATCACCGATCGGGACAACTTTGCCGAAGGCTGGGGCACAGACATCAAGGGACTGGTCGCGGCCAATCGGGTTGAGATTTATCACGGCATGATCTTCGCCAGTTTCAGTGACGAGGTTCCTGCGCTCGAACAATCCCTCGGACCGTTGAAAAAGTATGTGGACTTCTGGTTCGGCCATGCACTTGATGGCACAGTACGGGTATTGAAACCCTGGCGCGCCAGTTACAGTGGCAACTGGAAGCTCCAGCTGGAGAACTCCACCGACGGCTGGCATGCACGTTACGTGCATATCTCCGCATTAAAAACCCTGTCCCACTTCGGTAATTATAATCCGAAGGTCGGCTGGACCGGCTGTACGCGAGGTTTTAGCGGCGGACATGGCATCCTTGAACGCCCACGTATCGACATCCCGCACGACCTGCAGGACGAGTTTGATGAATACGAACGCGTACTGGAAAAACACTATGGTAAGGAGCAAGGCAAACAGATGTTCGTGCGTCGCCACATTACCCTCTTCCCCAACCTGCAACTAATGGAATTCAAGCTGCGGGTGATCCAGCCGGTCAGTGTCAACCAGACCATCGTCTACGAATACCCGGTCGAACTGACCGGGACACCGGACCACATCAACAAGGCGATTCGAACCAGATTACTGAAAGAAGTATCTATCTCCTCAGGCTCACCCGTATCCGGCATGGTCAATGCGGATGACGTCGAGATATTCGCACGCAGCCAGGCCGGTCTGACCAGTGGCCGGATGGAGTGGGTACGCCTTGCCCGGGGCATACACCGTGAAGTCGCTGTAAGTAATAATGAACGGAGCGGCCAGGACATGGACGAATTACCACAACGCGCCCTCTATCGCGAATGGGCAAGGCGAATGGGATGACAACCCCACTGACCCGCCCGGATGCAGAAGACTTTCTCTACGCAGAGGCGAGGCTGATTGACGAAGACAAACTCGAAGACTGGCTGGCCTTGTTTAGCGCAGACGGGATCTACTGGATACCCAGCGACGAAAACGCCAACCCTGTAGATGAAACCTCCATCATCTATGACGATACCAGTCAACTTGAAAAACGCATCTACCAGTTACGCAACAAGCACCTTGCCCAGGATCCCCGCTCACGTACGATACATTTCATTTCGAATGTTCAGGTCGAAGCCGGGACCAATGCAGAAGAAAATATCGTAAGGTGTAACCAAATCATCCATGAGATGCGCCCCGGAGACCACCAGCAATTACAGCCAGGCCTGGCCGTACCCCGATCATTTGCGGCACGCTGTCTCTACCGTCTGCGCCGGGAAAACAGCGAGTGGCGCATCGCGCTAAAGCAAGTCATCCTTATCAACCGCGACCTTCCATTGCAAAACATCAGCTTTATTCTGTAGCAATACTAACCAGCCGTTCGATCCAGCGGACTCTTCACCCCGCGCCCGCCTCAATTCAGCACATGCGTGTAGATTATCGTTGTATTCACATGCCGGTGACCCAACAACTCCTGCACAGTACGGATGTCATAACTATTCTCCAGCAGATGTGTGGCAAAACTATGGCGAAACACATGCGAAGTTACATGCTTCATGATCCCGACCTCGCGTATGGCCCGACTGAGTGCTGTTTCCATCGACTTCGTATGTATGTGATGCCGCCCTTTTCTACCGGACTCCGGGACATGAGACAGATTTCCTGATGCGAATACAAACTGCCATTTAAACCCCTTGCCTGCATTTGGATACTTTTTTGCCAGTGCACCCGGCAGATACACATAGTTAATCCCTGCTCGCTGGTCATGATCGAAATAGTTTTTGCCAGTCTGATAGCTGACTGTAATCCGGGAAATATGCCCTCAGGCAACATGGTAATTCTGTCCTTGCCACCCTTGCCCATACGGACACGTATTTCCTTTCTGGCAAAATCAACATCCAGCACACGCAAGGTCAAACATTCATGCAGGCGCATGCCTGCACCGTGCATCAGCCCAGCCATTGTTTTGTATGGCAGCTTCATTGTGTCCAGCGCAGACAGCACCTCGTCCTGTGTCAATACCGTCGGCAAACGTTTTTGCTTACGTGCGTACTGGAACTCCGGTATCTGGCCAACATCTACACCGAGTATTTCCTTATAGAGAAAAATGATCGCGGTCAGTGCCTGGTTCTGTGTTGAGGCAGCAACATTGTTGCGATTGGCGAGATAATTCAGAAAGTCCGTGACTCCCTGTGGATCTATATCCCTGGGATGCCGTTTGTTATGAAAAAGAATAAACCGCTTGATCCAGAACACATAGGCTTCAGCTGTCCTGCGGGAATAATGAAGATAACGGATGCGCTCGCGAACTTGATCGAGCAGACGAACGGGTTTTTTGATCTCCATATCCATTCTCCTTCCATGAAAATCCCTGTCATGCCTGTCCGTATACACTTTTTGACAGGCTCCCTAACAGTTTGAAATATAGTAGCTTTTAACCAATATCAGCAAAACGCTTGCATACGCGACATCTGCTACTTACGTATAAGAAACAGCAAAGTAGACACCCCTGATATAGAGGTACTATACTCGGTCACAACGGATGCACTCTTGATCGAACTCGTAGCCATCGCGCAGGCCATCGGTAAATCAGCAGACGCCAGGCGCTACATTGAAAAATGCGGTTCTAACCCGGCGTTCCAGGGGCGCTGCGCGATAAAACCGCGCCGCGCCCCTGAACTCTACGTTAGGCGGCATGCTGATGACGGAAGCGCGGGAAACTGATCACCTCATCTGTTCCATACAACTAATGCTCAAACATGGAGCGCGCTCGTCGGCGCAACCGGAACTTCGCGACGGGGATCGACTTACGGACACGAATATGGGGATGTAATAAGCATGATAAACAAAGAATTGTCGTTCGACCTGCCCGTACCGTGGCTGCAGAAAAAGTTCGAACCCCCCCAAATCGGGGCCATCAATTTTCTGGTCGGCCCCAACGGCAGCGGCAAATCAAAATTCGCGGCGACGTTGCGGTCACATCTGAGCAATGCACGCATGCTTGGAACGGATCGACTCAGTGGTATGGAGCAGACCAATGCGCTGAGGATGTTTGGTGACCCTTTCGCGAACGGACTTGCCAAGAACCATTTCAACCATTTCAAGCAGGCAGGTCTCGAAGGATCAGGCATAGATACGATTGTGCTTCTGGAAGAGCGAATGGATCTCCGCATTCAGGTCGAGGCGACGCTCAGCCATCTGTTCAATCGTAAGATCACTCTCGATTGGGACTCCGGGAATCTCGTCGCGCGGGCTGTCCTTGGCGAAACCGGCAATTCCTACAGGCTTGATCGCGATGAATGTCACGGGATCAAGGAACTGCTTGTCCTCCTGACGCATTTGTACAACGACGAGCATCAGTATCTGATTATTGACGAACCGGAACTCAACCTGCATCCCCAGTATCAGGCGTTCTTCATGCAGGAGGTTCGCAAGCTCGCAGGCGATCCGAGTACGGACAAGAAAAAGAAGGTTGTCTTTCTGGTCACGCACTCTCCTTTTATCCTCGACTTTCGATCTGTCGAGGATGTGAAGTCCGTTATTTCCTTCGATCTAAACCACTCGATTCCAAGCCACATTCTTGACCTTGATCCGGCGGCGACAGCGAGGTTATCGTCATTGGTGCCACGATTGAACGTGCACCACAAGCAGCTCTTCTTTTCCGACAACCCCATTTTTGTTGAGGGTATTCTCGACGCTCAGCTCGTGGGGACAATGCAGGAAGCGCGCGGCGTATCAGTCGCCGGGGCGGGGAGTTGCATTATCGACGCTGGTGGGTGCGAGGAGGTGAATCGCTATCTGGAATTGTGCGTAGCCTTTGGCAAGAACGCCCATTTCTTGTACGACCTCGACAGCTTGTTTGGGGGCAATCTTCGAGCGTGTGTAAAGGGCGACGGTTCGGTGCAGAGCTTCTTGGTAACGGCGGGTGTAGGAAACGACTTTGCCAAATACTGCGGAGAATTGGATAGCAAGTTGACGGGCGTGATTGATCGACTCCTCGTGGCCAATCCTGTACCGCAATTGCTGACTCGATTGGTGGAGTTTCTCAATAGGCTGGGGCCGAGAGCACAGTGGAACGGGAAACTTTGGGCGAAGGCCCGTGTGTCGGTGATGACGGCGATCAGCCGTAATCGATCGGCTGTAATCGCAGCGATATCTCAGACAGATGTCGAGGAGATTGAGGGACGACTAAAGCAGATTGTGGCCGCGTTAAAACAACGAAACGTCATTCTGCTGCCCGGCGGAACGTTGGAAAGATACTTGCCCAATTACGTTGGAGACCATTACGAGCTTACAGACGACGCCAAGCGAAAAGCAGTCGGAGAAGAGATCGAGGAAATGGCGAAGGCTATGACGGCTACGGAGTTGGCGACTAGATACGGGGAGTTGTATGAGGCAGTGTGTGCGTTGCCGTCAAAGGTAAGCGTAGACGTAGAGCGAGTTTTACGCGATTACTTAAGCCATTACATCCATGATCTACAAGCTGCAGTCGTGAGTAATCCGACTTGGCGGCTCGATCAAGTTCAAGCACACTTGAATACGATTCAGCGAGCCACAATCAAGGTCTTTTCTGTTCAAGAACTGAATCGAGGACCACACAAAGAGTTCAGCGCTGTTGTTGTAATCGCTGAAATGCTTGGTCAGAAACAAAGGCTCGTGCGTGTGAATCACCAGACCAATGCGGGCATGGGCGACTTCAAGATCGAATTCGCTTAGTCCATCGGAAGACACATGCCACCTAACAACGGCTTGCAGGGCGACGCGCCGCATGGCGCCGCTCAACAAAACGTTAGAAGGCATTTTGGAGTCAATCACAATCGTTAACCACAGTTGACAACTATACTAGTGTGAACTATAGTTCACACATGATAGAGGTTCGAAAAACGGAAATTTTCGCTAAGTGGTTCGAGAACCTAAAGGATCGACGGGCAAAGGCCCGTATCCAAGTTCGAATAGATAGAATGGAAATGGGAAATTTCGGTGACGTTGGTCCGGTTGGTGAAGGTGTTAGCGAATTACGCATTTTCTACGGTCCAGGATACAGGGTGTATTTCACTCAGCGGACTTCCGTTGTTGTAATTCTTTTGTTTGGAGGCGATAAAAGCTCCCAACAATCAGATATTGCTAAAGCTATAAAAATTGCTAACCAGTTGGAGGAATGAATCATGACTATTAAAACTACACGCTGGGATTCAGCAGAACATTTAAAAACAAACAAAGATATTCAATTATATCTTGAAGCTTGTCTCGAAGAAGCCGGAGATGACCCGGCTTTTATTGTACATGCACTGGGAGTTGTGGCTCGTGCAAAAAATATGAGTCAGCTAGCGAGAGATACTGGTTTAACCCGTGAAGGCATATATAAGGCGCTTTCGCCTGAAGGGAACCCAACCTTTGCTACAGTAGCAAAAATCGCAAAAGCTTTAGGCTTCCAATTGACAGTTCAACCATCTTCGTAAAGATGCCTTCTAACTACTCGCTCAAGCGGGACGCGCAAAAAACGTGCGCCCCTTTGCTCAGACGGTTATGATTTTCTGTAAATCAATCTTGACCTTCCAATTATCATATGTACAATGTACATATGAACTATCTTAAATTTGAATGGGACAAAAAGAAAGAGAAAGCGAACCTAAAGAAGCATGGCATCTCTTTTGAGGAAGCCCGTACAGCTTTTTATGACGAATATGCAATCCAATTCTTTGACCCTGATCATTCTGATGATGAAGATCGTTTCATCTTATTAGGCACAAGCTATAAGTTAAACACCCTGGTTGTTTGTCACTGTTTCAGAGAAAACGATATGATGATCCGAATTATCTCTGCCCGAAGAGCAGATAAAGACGAAGTAGAAACCTATTGGAGTTACAACAAATGAGAGCACATTACGATTTTACAAACATGAAGGGAAAGAAAAATCCCTATATCAAGTATCTAAAACAACCAGTAACCATGCGTCTTGATAAAGACTCTGTTGACTACTTCAAGTCGTTAGCCGATGAATCAGGAATTCCTTATCAGACACTAATAAATTTATACCTAAGGGATTGTGCCGCAACCGAACGAAAACTAGATTTTAAATGGAAATAGAAAATCATAACAAGTCGTTCGATGTGCGCAAACGACGCGCACATCGACTTTATCGTTATGTGTATTCTAGACCTCTGCCAAACCTAAATATTTTACGAAGGGCGTGAAGTCTTTATCAGAAAATAAAAGAGGGAACTTTCTCTCGATACAAAATGAGGCGATGATGACATCTGCTGTTTTACGAATAGTAATGCCCCTTTTTCGCAAGGCCCGAAAATTTTCCGCACTTTTTATCGCCATATTCTTGCCAAGCATCTCAAAAACAGTCAATTCATCAAATAGTTCTCTGGCTGTTTCATAATCCTGATCACGTCTGAAACCTTGCAAAACCTCGGTCAAAATCAAATCACCAATTGCAACCGGTTCCAAGCCAAGGGCTTTATCCAGAGTATCCGTTTGTTTGCTTGCAACTCCTGTAAAGTAGTCAATCCATACACTGGAATCCACCATTATCATGAAGTCGATCTCATCTCATTCAGATCGCCTGACCACTTCAGTGCGCCACGAAAGTTCTTGATATTTTCCTGCTTTTTTAACTGGATCAATGTCTTAAGGCCCAATTCAACAGCTTCCTTTTTGGTTTTGGCGCCTGTCACCTTCAAAGCATCTTTCATTAACTTGTCATTAATCTCTATATTGGTTCGCATTTTAAATCCTCAATGTGTATAAATAACTAATTACATACACATTATGATATGGATACACATAACATGTCAATCAAGCGAGCTAAAAGGGGCCGGAGTGATTTAATTTTGACCGTTTACTCCTCCCCGTAACGGTCTGCCGCGTTTTGCATAGCCTACCTTACGATTCAGTGTGCGCTCAATCTTGTCTTTAAACCGGTCATTCCCCAACAGATAATTACAGTGAGAAGAATACCGTATAGCCTCAAGGTCTTTATTGTTCAATTTATTCTCAAACATGGCACGATAATAACGGCTACATTCATCCGGCGTACCACCCAAACCAAGATAAATTTCATGGTCTTCAATCAGTGGATCAGTCCTGTGACAGGCATTATGCCCATAGCTGCTCCATAGGTAATCTTCCGGATTTCTCACCATACCTGCCCTGACCGGATTCAGTTCGATATAACGATAACACGTTAATAGATAGTCCTGAGCATCAACGATGCTTGCCTTGTGTCGTCCTTCCCATAACGTGCCGCTACGGCGATATGTATGATTTATATACATCACGTACTGCTGCCCCAGCAATGACATGACCTTCGATATGCCATCGGTGCTATTCGGTGTCAGCAACAAGTGAACATGATTTGTCATAAGCACATAGGCATGTAACCGGACCTTGTACCGTTTAAGTGCCTGTGACAGACAATTGAGGTAAAAACGGTAGTCGTCCTCTGCAAACAAGGTCGGATCGCGATTATTACCGCGCTGGACAATATGGGCAGGCACATCAGGAAGATACATCCTTGGTTTTCGGGGCATAGCAAATTCCTTTTGCTTTTAGCTAGAGCTTTAATCATCATTACTGCTATGACAACAATCCGTGAATAGCTGATGGTCAAAATTAAATCACTCCGGCCCATTTTTTTTGAGATCGGAATTCTTCTGTTTAATCTCGCCCCGTATGTGGTCCTACGCATCATGGCCAGTCATGGTGTTGGCTAGAGTGGCATGCAGGCATTAGCAAACAAGCAGCTACTTATAGACCTGGGAATCTCACTAGATCTGATAAGCGCCAGAAAACTTTGTCAGTATGATGAAGCGGATTCATTACAGCTGGCTGAGCTTGGGGTAGATGGTCGAGAGCATTTCCTGATAAGTGAGGCAGCAGTGGCCTGGCATCGCCTGAAACAAGCCGCTGAAAGTGATGGAGAAAAAATATTCATCGTGTCAGCATTTCGTAGCATATCGCGTCAGGTTGAAATAATACGGGCTAAAATTGACGAAGGTTTGAATATTGAGCATATACTCAGCGTATGTGCGCCACCCGGTTTTAGTGAGCACCATACCGGTCGTGCTGTAGATCTATCTACACATGGTGTTGAAAATCTCAGTGAAGATTTTGAAAACTCTACAGCGTTTGAATGGCTTAATTATAATGCCGGCAGATTCTTGTTTTCTCTCTCGTATCCTCGTGGCAATGTCCAGGGATATCAGTTTGAACCGTGGCATTGGCGTTATGATGCCCCTTAACAGGTGTGTCAAAATCGAAGCGCAAAATGCTCGCGCGTTTTACACGAGTTGGGACCCCGGGAAGCAATGATCAGGCATATCTTTATTGCTCCCGGCAGACGGGCACCGATGGCCGCTTCGGAGAGGTCGAAACCCTGAGCGATTGCGGCCTGCGTGGCGATCGTTACGCGGACCCTGTTAACCGCAAGACGCCGGACTACCAGCTAACGCTGATCGAGTTAGAGAAGATCGAGGCATTCGTCAGGGAATCCGGCCTCCCACTCGCCCCTCACGAACCAAGGCGCAATCTGGTTACTGTCGGCACCGATCTGAACGAACTATGTGGGAAACGCTTCCTTGTCGGTCAGGTTGAGCTGGAGGGCCTGGTATTCTGTGAGCCTTGTAGCGCCTTCGCAAACAATACCCATGGCTCAAGTGCTGCCCTGCTTCGTGCACAAGGGCGGATTAAGGGCCAGAATCGTCAAAGGTGGCTTCATTCAAGTCGGTGATCCCGTGCGCATGACGGCCCAGGCATACGACTCCCTGTAAAACTCAAGCCCCGGTCTCTGCTCGCACCGTTCGCGCTGATGCTCCTTATCGGTTGTGCTGACCAGAATGCGGGCCCTGGTACAACCAACACTGTGAGTGGCAGTAGTATGAATACTGAACCTGCAACTGATCAATGGCTGGCCAATGGAATGGGCCTGAGGGAACCTTTGTTCGGCTTGCCGGCGGCAAGGGTACCTACAGATCACGATCCAGAATCTGGATGGCCCGTTATACTACCAGGGAATCGAGGTCGACGGTCAGATCCAGTTCGACCGGAATGGGGTTGAGGAATCAATTCGCGCGACCCAACGGCAGCGAAACCGGGATGAAGTGGCTGGCTGACAAATCAAACTGCCTGACAGTTCGCCCCGGCGAAGGCTGCTGTCGCGATTGACCGCCAATCCCAGAGATGTCGTTTGCTATTTCACTTAACCGGAAGGTACACGGGGTTACGCCTTTGTCAGATTGGGGCTTGAACGTTTGCCACTATGTTTAACTCAACAAAATTGCTGTTAGTAACGATACTTATAACATTTCTTTTGTCCGGAATCATTGATGGTATATATGATGATGAGGGTGACCTGTTCGGGGTTTCGTTGGCGCCACAGTCAATAATTCTGGCATTCCTGGGTTACGCCTGGTGCAAGGCGCATCAACGCGCGCGCGGCATTAAATTATCAAATGGTTATGCAATGCTGGTAGCACTGGTCGCATTCATAGGTGTGCCGGTATATTTTTATCGAAGCATGCCTGTTAAACAAGCCTCATGGGCGACATTAAAGTCGATAGGGTATTTCATCACGACAGGGGTAATCTATGGGCTTTCCTATACTACGAGTTTATATTTTAACACCTGACAATTCGCGCGAAAGTCTCGAAAACGTGTTCTAGACGTTTTCTACCGCCTACATCCATGTAGGCGTCGACTCCTTGTTCCAGACGTTTTCCCGGTCTCAGTTCCTGACTCGACTCTACCGATTCCGTCCCTGGAATCGTACCGACTACGTCCGGGGTGACAAGCTAGCGGCAGTCTGCAAGGACAACCACCTCAATCAGGACAACTGCCCGAGCCTGCCCGCCTGGTAATCAACAATCGCCTGATGGATTTCCTGCTGCGTATTCATCACAAACGGGCCGTGACCCACGATCGGCTCGTTAATCGGCTTGCCGCACAGCAGTAGTGCCCTGACCTGGTCCGCACCGTCGAATTCGAGCGTCTGCCCTTCCAGTCCGAACACACCCATTTCCGCTGACCGGACAGGACCGGAGCCATGCACGAGCAAGCTGCCACTGAGTACTACCAGTGCAGTGGTGTAATTGTCCGGCAACGGAATCTTGAACGGTTTGCTGCTCGACAGGCGCAGGTCATATACATGTACCGGCGTAAATGTCTGTGCCGGTCCGCGGACCCCGGCAAATTCACCGGCAATGATCCTGACTGTGCCCGCTCCATTGTCCAGCGTAACAACAGGTATCTGTTCATTCGTGATCGCCTGATAACGCGGCGGGGCCATCTTGTCCTTTGCCGGTAGATTGACCCAAAGCTGTACCATCTCGAGCAGCCCACCTCGACGGGCAAACTCGTGGCCGTGGAATTCTTCATGTACGAGACCGGATGCGGCAGTCATCCATTGCACGTCGCCGGGACCAATCTTGCCTCCGCCACCGGACGAATCCCGGTGTTCGACCTCGCCGGAATAAACGATGGTGACGGTCTCAAAACCACGGTGTGGATGCTCCCCGACACCAAGGCGTGCCTGGGTCGGCGGGAATTCCCTCGGACCTGCATAATCGAGCAACAGGAACGGACTGAGTTGCTGACCCAGATCCGAATAGGAAAACAATGTCCTGACCGGAAATCCATCGCCGACCCAGTGATTGCTGATACTGCGCTGGATATGCTTCAGTGTCTTCGGCAGACTTGCTTTACTTGTTAACACCATGGTGTCCTCCTCACTATTTGCTGTGATGTTCTGCATATAATCAGATGACCAGCGTCCATGCTATACCCGCTATCGCGCATATACCGAGCACCTTCAATACGCCCAGCCTTGCCTTGAAGATCAGGACCATGGCAATACATATAAGGGCCAACATCGGTAATTCAAGACTGCTGACATCCGGTATCTGCATATCGACACCATAGCCGCGGATGGGGATGTGTATAGAGAACAGCGCATGCAGACCGAACCAGAGCGCAAGATTCGCTATCACGCCAACCACGGCAGCACTAATGGCTGCCAGCGCCGCAGACAGGGCCCGATGATGACGAAGCTTTTCTATATAGGGTGCACCGGCAAAGATCCAGAAAAAACAGGGCAGGAACGTGACCCAGGTGGTCAATACAGCACCCAGAATTCCGGTATACAGGCCCGACTCAGGCCCGGCCTGGCGAAACGCAGCGAGAAAACCGACGAACTGGGTCACCAGTATCAACGGACCCGGTGTGGTCTCAGCCAGACCCAGACCATCGAGCATTTCTCCCGGTTGCAACCAGTGATAATGCTCGACCCCCTGTTGTGCTACATAGGACAGTACCGCGTACGCGCCGCCAAAGGTGACCACGGCCATCTTGGAAAAGAAGGTGGCTATCTGCGTATAGATATTTTCAGTGCCGGCGATGACATATAAGGATCCGAGTGTAACGGCCCATAACAACAGGCAAACCACTGCGGCAAGCCGCGTCCCAGGACGCACGGTCGTATCTATCGTGTTAACGTGAGCGGCCATGCTGGTTGGTGTTAACGATTGTGCGGACAGATAGCCATATAGACCGGCAACCAGCACCACCAGCGGGAATGGCAGGTTAAATACAAACAGCGACAACATCCCGGCCAGTGCCATCATATATGCGGACCAGCCATGCAGTGCCCTGCCTGCAATACGTAACAGGGCCTGGACAACAATCGCTATTACTGCTGCCTTCATACCCAGGAAAAACCCTTCTACTACCTTAAGGTCACCCAGCAATACGTACAAACAGGACAGGATCAGCATGATCACGGCGCCGGGCAGGATAAAGAGGAGGCCGGCTGCAATACCACCGCGCACGCCGTGCATCAACCAGCCGATATAAGTAGCGAGCTGCTGGGCCTCTGGTCCGGGCAACAGCATACAGTAATTCAACGCATGCAAAAACCTCGGCTCATCCAGCCAGCGCTTTTCGTCAATAATAATCCGGTGCATCAACGCAATCTGGCCCGCGGGGCCACCAAAGCTCAAAAAGCCTATGCGCCACCAGACCCGCAACGCCTCCCGGAACGAAACCGGGGCCGTCATCGCATTATCATTTCAGACAGGTGATTCATTAATCTCTCCGGGTTCAATTCCCCGCCCCTTGGGGCGGGGAAATTGATTTGATTGCATATTATCGTTGCGACTACAATACCTGCATAACTACGATTTGACCATAATGGTAGGCTCAAGTGACAATGGAAATCAAACGCTATAAAGTCTGGGACCGTACCACCCGCATATTCCACTGGATCAATGCGATCGCGGTCATCCTGCTCATGTTGGTGGGTACACTGATCCTGAACGCTGATCGGTTTGACATTGGTAATGAGGTCCTGCTGAAAAAGGTCCATGCCTCGGTCGGCTATGTATTTGTCATCAATCTAGTCTGGCGATTGATCTGGGGGTTTATCGGCGGCCATTATGCACGCTGGCGCCAGGTCCTGCCGACGTCTCCAGCCGAGATTAAATCCTATGTGTCCAGCTTTGTCTCAGCCAAACCAAAACAATATCTGGGTCATAACCCACTGGCCAGACTTATTATTACTGCCTTTTTCCTGGTACTGACCGTACAGGCATCCACCGGCCTGATTATTGCCGGGACCGACCTGTATGCCCCCCGTTCGGAAGTTATTTTGCAAACTGGGTTACGCAAGGCGACCCGGCACGTCTGGCGGCATTAATGCCCGGCGACAGGGGCCAGACCGGCGAAAGTGCCTACACGGAGATGCAGGCATTTCGCAGTCCGGTCATTACGATGCATGTTTACGGATTTTATACCATCCTCACACTTGTGCTTTTGCATATCTTCGGTGTCTTCGTAACCGAGATTAAGGAAAACAACGGCCTGGTCTCGGCGATGATTACCGGCGAAAAGGTACTTGATCATGTCCCGTCTGACGATATGAAATAAATCGTAACGATTTAAGTATAACAATAATAACAACGGCACCTGTCTAATGGATAAACTGAAACGTTTTCTGAGAATAATCGGCCCCGGCATGTTGACTGCGGCCACCGGTGTGGGTGCCGGAGACCTGGCTACCGGCAGCATAACCGGCAGTATGTTCGGTACCGCTATTTTATGGGCGGTCCTCGTGGGCGCCTATATGAAATTCGTAGTTACTGAAGGCCTTACCCGTTGGCAGCTTGCCACCGGTACCACCCTGCTCGAAGGCATGACGATACACCTCGGACGCGTCGTTGCCTGGATTTTCCTCCCTTATCTGGTCCTGTTCAGCTATTTCGTCAGTATCGCAATAATGGGTGCCTGTGGAGTGACTCTGCATGCGATGTTTCCGGTATTTGAAAGCGCGGTCGATGGCAAGATCTACTTTGGTATCGCCTCCAGTATTGTCGGACTGGCAATGGTGTACAAGGGTGGCTATCCGTTATTCGAAAAAAGTATGCATGTATGCGCTGGCATCATGTTTTGTTCCGGAGTAATTACTGCCGGACTGCTCTGGCCTGGCACCGATAGTGTGCTGAAGGGAATGTTTATACCGACGATCCCGGACTTTGATGGAGAAGGCTTGACCTGGACGATAGCGTTAATCGGCGGCGTCGGCGGTACCGTGACCGTCTTAAGTTATGGGTATTGGATACGTGAAAAAGGCCGTCTCGATATCAAGGATTTACCGGACAGTCGGCTCGATCTTGCAGTCGGATATATCATGACGGCGATATTCTGTCTGTCGATGGTGATCATTGGCAGCAAGGTCACGCTTGAAGGTGAAGGTGCAACCCTGCTGGTCAGTCTGTCGGATCAGCTGGGCAACCAGCTTGGACCGACCGGGAAATGGTTGTTTCTGATTGGCGCGTTCGGTACGGTATTCAGCAGCCTGCTCGGTGTCTGGCAATCTATCCCATACATCTTTGCCGATACCTGGATGCTGGCGACACAAAAACTCGATGCCAAGACCATCAGGGAAAGATCCCTGAAAACCGGTCAGAATAATTCCGTCTACCGCTTATATATGATATTGATTGCGATCGTACCGATGCTAGGGCTGTTCACCAGTTTTCAGCAGGCGCAGAAACTGTATACGGTCACGGGTGCGTACTTTTTCCCACTGTTGGCAATCATACTGTTATTGCTGAACAGCCGGGGCAAATGGGTGGGTGAAAAATACAAATATGGACCGGTGTCGATCATCAGCCTGGTGGTCGTGCTCTTATTCTTCCTGTGGGCAACAGCAATGAATGTGCAAACCTGAATAATCCTGCCCTGTCTGACAGTTGATCTGGATCATATAAATGGCGGATAGCACTACTACCTTCTACAAACATTCAATACAATCGTCAGCAGGTGAAGCCCGGAAGTTCAGCGTTGCCCTGAACATTCAGCGACAGCACGGAACACGAAATTGAAATATCTATCAACCGGATCAAAAAGGAGTAAGGATATGCGAATTAATACCATTTTATTTGCAATAGTAGCGCTGCTGTCAGTATCAGCAACAACCGCGATGGCCGCTGATCCAGGCAAACATACCCTGGAGGCAATGGAGCACGCCGGAGTGGCCTTGGGCCATGGAGAAAGCGGACATGCGGATAAACTGTTACAGCATGCAGAAGAAACCCTGAAACATGCCGAGGCCGCAGAAAAGGCACATGCTGAAGCACATACGCACATGACTGAAGCCGTCAAGCATATGCAAGAATCAATCGACCATGCCAAGATGGGTCATGCGGATGTGGCCAGTGAGCATATGAAGACCGCTATCGAACATATGCAGAAGTCCGCTGAATAACAGGGTTAAAGCGTTGTCAGATTGACCCGGACTTCCCCCTGTCCGGGTCAATCGGTAGTTAAGGCGTATTAGTGATAATGGCCGTGGGCAGCGTGTGGATGTCCATGATCCAGTTCTTCCGGCGTTGCAGCACGGACAGCCTCTACTGTCACATCGAAATGCAGTGTCTTTCCGGCCAACGGATGATTACCGTCCACCGTCACATCATCTGTGGTGACATGGGTAACTATTATCAGTTCGGGGCCGTTCGGGCCCTCGGTCTCAAACTGCATCCCTGGTTTGACTTCATCCACCCCTTTAAACAGATCCCGCGGTACTACTTGTACGAGTTCCTCCCGGTAGATTCCATAGCCTTCTATTGGCGGGACACTGACCTTGAATGCGGCACCGACGCCTTTTCCGGTTAATTCATTCTCAAGACCAGGTATCAGGTTATCGGCACCGTGCAGGTAATGGAGCGGATCACTGTTTATCGAACAGTCCAGCATATTGACCGCATCGTCAGTGAGTGTGTAATGGATGGAAACAACACAATTTTTACCGATCAAAATACCCATCTCATGTTCCTGTGTGGTAGTGTGGTTAAAGGATAAAATATGGTTCAGTGAACCATGCGCCAATCGATACTATCTCGCTCCCCGGTTTTGGCACCGTGAGTTTAACATTATCAGCGTTCTGCAAAAACAGGCTTTTTCCTGTTGCTGCCTGGATTTAATCAAGCTGATAATACTCAGATACTACGGAATTTAGCAGAAAAATGGCAAGCCAGGTCTGCTTCAGTAACACAGGGCGATACTTAACGTGGTGCGGTCAACCTGCAACGCTTGATAAATCCGGCCAGTGGGACTGCAATCAGGACACAGGCAGCCAGCCCCAGCAAACTTGCAGACACAGGTCGATCCACAAAAATGGACATATCTCCCTGTGAGATTGCCAGCGTACGGCGGAACTGCTGTTCCGCCATCGGTCCGAGGATCATGCCGATGACGGCGGGTGCGACCGGGATGTCAGTGCAACGCATGCAAAAACCGACGATCCCGATCAAGTACATCATGCCGACATCAAACACGGAATTGTTCAGACTATAGGTACCCAGCGTAGCAAACACGAGGATACCGCCATATAACAACGGAGCCGGGATCATCAGCAGCCTTGCCCATAATGGTGCCAGTGGCAGGTTGAGCAATAACAACATGAAGTTGCCAATGTACAGACTCGCTATCAGTCCCCAGATCAATTCGGGATTACTGGTAAATATCAGCGGACCTGGCTGCAGGTTGAATTGCTGAAAGGCCGCCAGCAATATTGCAGCGGTAGCGGAGGTCGGAAGTCCCAGCGTTAGTAACGGTACCAGCACACCGGCGGCGGCGGCATTATTAGCTGCCTCCGGGCCGGCCACACCTTCTATCGCGCCGTGGCCGAATTCTTCTGGATGGCGGCTAAGCCGGCGTTCGATAGCATAGGACAGGAAAGTCGGGATCTCGGTACCGCCGGTCGGGAGTCCCCCGATGGGAAATCCTAGCAACGTCCCCCTTAACCAGGGTTTCCATGATCGCGCGAGGTCCTCGCGTGACATCCAGGTCCAGCCGCTGACACGGATGATTTCCCTCAGCCCTTGCGGTCGTGTCGCCAGAAACAGGGTCTCACCGACCGCAAACAAACCGACCGCTACCACAACCACATGGAAGCCATCGAGTAATTGTGGCAGGCCGAGCGTAAAGCGTGCCTGGCCTGTCTGTAAATCAATACCTACCAGACCAAGGCCAAGTCCGAAGAACAGGCTTAACATTCCACGGGTCGGCGTTTTTCCCAATACCGAGGCTATGGTGGTAAAGCCGAGTACAATCAATGCAAAATATTCTGCCGGTCCGAATACCAGCGCCAGATCGGCGAGCGCCGGTGCAACAAAGGTCAGTGCAATCGTCCCTAGCGTCCCTGCAACAAAGGACCCAAGCGCGGCCGTTGCCAGCGCGGCAGAGGCCCTGCCTGAGCGTGCCATCTTGTTACCTTCGATTGCAGTAATGATACTGCCACTTTCGCCCGGGGTGTTTAACAGTATGGATGTCGTTGAGCCCCCATACATGCCACCGTAATAGATCCCGGCAAACATGATAAAGGCCGAGACCGGTTCAAGTCCGTAGGTAACTGGCAGCAGCAGTGCGACTGTCAGCGCGGGACCAATACCTGGCAGAATACCAACCGCTGTACCCAGTAACACGCCCAGAAATGCCCATAACAGGTTGTGCGGTTGTAACGCAATCTCGAAACCGTATAACAGTAGTTGCAGCGATTCCATTCAGATCAGACCTGTCAGAATACCGCGTGGCAATACCAGGCCGAGTCCGCTAGTAAAAATAAAATACACACTGATGGAAAGCAGCGCAGCGATAATAGCGTCACGCAGCGGATTCGCGTTACTGAAGGCGCGCGCTATCAACCAGAACTGTACCGTCGCTGCGACGATAAACCCGGCCGGTTTGAGCAGGATGAGGCATGACACCAGTCCGGACAGCAGTATAACAAATGAGGTTTTATTCAGTGACTCTGCTTCGTGCCGGACGACGCTACTGCGCAAGATTTCCACCAGCATCAGGGCACCGGATATCAGCAATCCGCTTGCCACGACATACGGAAAAAATCTCGGCCCGATACGGTCGTAGCCACTGCCGAGTTTGATGCCGAGACTGTCGAACAGGATAAACAGACCAAGTAGTATTGCACCGGAGGCAATCCCAAGTTCCATTTTATCGACCGACTTGTCCTGTTGCATACCCGCCGCCTGGCCTTAAATCGGTGGCTGGATCAATACGCTTGCTTATTTAACCAGATCGATCGATTTCAGCACTGCGGTCACGCGGGTAGTTTCTGCCTGCATAAAGGCATCGTATTCCGGGCCGGTCATATACATATCGATCCAGTTGTTCTCTTGCATTACCGCCTTCCACGCTGCGCTGTTATAGACATCATCAACCAGTTTTACCATATCTGCCTTCTGTTTTGCAGAAATACCCGGCGGTGCAACCACACTGCGCCAGTTGGCCAGACTCACGTTAATACCTTGCTCGATAAATGTAGGTATGTCGATCCCCTCTATCCGCGTTTCACTGGAGAACGCCAGTGCGCGCAGACGACCGGCCTTGATAAATTCGGCCAGTTCAGCGTAGCCATTCAGACCAGCCGCGACATGACCACCCAGCAGCGATGCAAGCGACTCTCCCCCACCGGAATGCGGCACATAGTTAATCTTGCTGACGTCTATACCGAGTGCCTGCGCCAATAAACCAGCCAGCATATGGTCAGTTCCACCTGCTGAACCACCGGCAATTGCCACTGCGCCCGGGTCGGCCTTCCATGCAGTGACAAAATCGGCCAGAGTCTGATAGGTTGAATCAACCGGCACGACAAAAACTTCGTACTCACCTATCAGTCTGGCTACCGGCGTTACCTGATCCAGGGTTACGGCCGAGCCATTGGTCAGGATCGCGCCAAGCATAATCAACCCGGTCACCATAAGGTAATTGTCCTCTCCCTGATGGGAATTGATCAGTTGGGACAGACCTATCGTACCTCCGGCCCCGTTTACATTGATAACCTGTGTATTACCGGCCAGTCCGTTTTCCTGTATTACCTTTTGCAAGGCACGTGCAGTCTGATCCCATCCCCCGCCGGGGGCGGCAGGTGCCATAATTGTGAGGCTACGGCCTGCGCCTGCTGTGGGTGTCTCCGCTACAGGCGGCTGTTCTGGCTGTTGCACTACAGTCTGCGGTGCGGTTTGCGCCGGATCTTGTTCTGGCGTACCACCATCGCACCCGACCAGTGCTACCAGCACGGCCAGAACGGTTGCAGTCCATGATCCACGCAATAAATTAACTAGCGTCATACCCCCTCCTCTTTTGCATATTGGACAAGTGCAGAAAACCGGTAAATTGCATGCACAAATTTTCCATACGGCATGGTTAAAAACAGCCCCATTACCACGCCGAGATGAATGACCAGTATTATACCCATCAAGGTGGTTTCACGCAGGAACAAAAGTAACAGGCCGGTCAGGCTCGTCATAAACAGTAATACCAGAAATGAGATGTCCATGCGGGTCTGCTGCGAGTCGGTCAGTTCAGGATTCCGGATGCCTTTCAGCCACAGCAGGCCCGGCGGGCCTATCAATAAAAATATCCCTCCGATAAATCCCAGCAGTACCGGCACACTGAAAAACGGATAAGGTGCAGGCCAGCCAAACAAATAATGGTAGAGTGTCGCGACCGAGGTGGCGGCAAAACACAACATGAATCCATAAAACGTCAGATGATGAAAACGACGTCGCAGGTTCGAGGCAGTCTCTTCAGGATAGGCACATCCATCACCCGCGGCCCCGCCGAGGTAACGCAACTTCATCGCATCATGCATTGCCCGTGCAATCGCACGCAGTCCCCGTCGCGCCGTTTTTTCATTGCTAATCTCCCGGCGGAACCTGCACCAGCCAACGACCATCGCCGCAATCGCAAATAATGTTACCAGACCAAAGCCCCACATCATCATACTGTGCGAAATGATCCTGTAAAAGGAACCCTCAGCATCCGTGTAGGCAGTAAAGGTAGCAGCAGGGCCCAGCAACAGCAGTGTCGTCAGTACAAACAGAGCCGGGATCAACACCGCGCTGATAAACAAGGCACGCATACTGTTACTGAACAGCGCCACCATGAAGGCAGGCCAGGCATAGTCCTTGTAGGTCTGCTGACGTATACCGGCAAATACTTTCGGCACGTTCATCTGGAATTCGTGCGGGGGAGAATACGGGCATGCGTAATAACACTCGTTGCAATCGTGGCACAAATTGGCGAGGTACTTCAGATCACCCGAGGTGAAATCAAAACGTTTCTCCATCGACGGGAAAACCGCGCAAAAACCTTCGCAGTAACGGCAGGCGTTACAGATCTGCATCACCCGCCTGCCTTCGTCGAGCAAGGCTGAACCGGTTGTTTCAGTGATTGGCTGCACGGGAGGCCTCC
>JBCKWF010000022.1:0-22884 GCA_038922895.1 Gammaproteobacteria bacterium | reverse complement strand
TTGTGCAAGGGGATGATTGCTTGATCGTGGAGGGCAGGGAGGGAGATCTTTTTAGTTTGTCCCACAGTGGACCGGCTTCAATAATGGATTTACTGGAACGATATGGCCATATGCCATTACCACCCTATATTAAACGTCCGGATACCGATTATGATCGGGACCGTTACCAGACTGTTTATGCACGCCGTCCCGGTGCTGTAGCAGCACCTACTGCCGGATTGCACTTTTCGGATGGGATATTCGAACAGCTGAAACTGAATAAAATTGAAACCGGTTTTGTCACCTTGCATGTGGGTGCCGGGACTTTTCAGCCGGTGCGCACCGAACAGATAACAGATCACGTTATGCACAAGGAATGGTTCAGCCTGGATGAATCGCTTTGCCTTAAAATTCATGAGACCAAATCCAGGGGCGGCAGAGTGATAGCGGTCGGTACTACGGTGGTACGTTGCCTGGAATCAGCCGCAACTGCCGGCGGTGTACAACCGCTGCAAGGTGAGACAGATATTTTTATCTATCCAGGCTACCAATTTCAGGTGGTTGATGGCCTGATCACCAATTTTCATTTGCCGGAATCGACCTTGTTAATGCTGGTGTGTGCGTTTGCCGGTACTGCAAATACATTGAATGCCTATGCGCATGCAGTATCGGGTGGATACCGGTTTTTCAGTTACGGGGATGCGATGTTGATTTTGTGAAAGGCGAGTGACATGAAGGGAAAGCAACAGATGTGGAATTTCTGTTGCAAACAGGCCCTAAGTACGTAATTTAAAAGGTATCCCGGATACACTGGCGACTAGCAACCAGCGACGAGCGACAGGAGGATCAGATTGAAGTTTGAAGTACTAGCGGGTGATGGGCAGGCCAGACGTGGACGGATAAGTTTGCCGCATGGCATGGTGGAAACACCGGCATTTATGCCGGTTGGTACCTATGGTACGGTCAAGGCGATGACACCCGAGGAATTGCAGGAACTCGGTGCAGAGATCATTCTGGGCAACACCTTTCATCTGATGTTACGCCCCGGGGTTGAAGTAATAGCGAATCATGGCGGATTGCATCAATTTATGCATTGGCCGGGCCCGATCCTGACAGATTCCGGCGGGTTCCAGGTGTTCAGTCTGGCACAGACCCGCAAGGTCAGCGAAGCAGGTGTGAATTTCAAATCACCTATTAATGGCGATCCGGTTTTTCTGGGGCCGGAAGCAGCGATCGCGATCCAGCATGGTCTTCATTCGGATATTGTCATGATCTTCGATGAATGCACCCCCTATCCGGCAGATGAAGCGGTGGTGAGGGATTCGATGGAATTATCTTTACGCTGGGCACAGCGTTGCAGGATTGCTCATGCAGACAACCTGAATGCTTTGTTCGGGATTGTCCAGGGTGGTATGCATCTGGGCCTGAGGGATCAATCGCTGGAAGGCTTAATGGAAATTGGTTTTGATGGTTATGCTATAGGCGGCCTGTCCGTCGGGGAACCAAAATCTGAGATGCTGGCTGTGTTGACACATATCTCAAAAAAGATGCCGGCCGATAAACCACGTTACCTGATGGGGGTGGGAACTCCGGAAGATATTGTTGAGGCGGTAGGCAAAGGGGTAGATATGTTTGATTGTGTATTGCCCACCCGTAATGCCAGGAATGGCCATCTTTTTACCTCTTTTGGGGCAGTAAAAATCCGCCAGGCGGCGCACCGGACCAGTCAGGCCCCGTTGGACCCGGATTGCCTGTGTTATACCTGCAAGAATTATAGCCGTGCCTATCTGCACCATCTGGACAAAACCGGCGAGATCCTTGGCGCCCGCTTAAATACTATCCATAACCTGTATTATTACCAACAGCTGATGCGCGAGTTGCGGTATGCAATTCAGACCGGAACCTTGGACAAAATGGTCACAGGGTTTTATGCAAAACGGATTGGTGATCATGACTGATACAGCCTGGTCTGCAGAAACGGTCAAATAAGGCTGTATTTTTGCAACACACAACATAAAAACGCGCAATATTGTTTGTCTGTGGCATAATGACGCCCTTTAAACGGCCCGGGTTTTTAAATGATTGATTTTTTTATCAACAGCGCATATGCGCAATCAGCGCCCGCACAAGGGGGAAGTGGCTCGTTTGTGGTGATGATGGTACTTTTTTTCGCCATTTTTTACTTTATGATGATGCGGCCTCAAATGAAGCAGGCCAAGCAACATAAAAAACTGATCGAGAACCTGGCTAAAGGCGACGAGATTGTAACCAGTGGTGGTCTACTCGGCAAGATAACCGAAATTGGAGATAATTTTATCGTGCTGGAAGTGGCAAAGGAGACCGAGATCAAGATCCAGAAACATGCTATTGCAGCCCTGATGCCGAAGGGAACAATAAAAGGTTTATAAATCCTGTAATCGACCGGAAGAATCTGAAGTATGCATCGTTATCCTGCCTGGAAATATGTACTCATAGTTATAGTAGTTGGTATTTCCATCCTGTATGCATTACCAAACCTGTATGGAAAAGATCCAGCGGTGCAGATTTCTGCACCCGGTGGAGGCCAGGTTAATGAACTGGCAAAATTTGAGGTGGAGGCCGCACTGGATGCAGCAGCGATAGAATATCAGCCGGTTGAATTTACTGAGGGCAGTAGTCTGCTGGTAAGATTTGCCAATGAAGAGATACAGCTTAAGGCGCAGGATGTACTGAAAAAGGCACTGGGTAAAACCTACGTCGTAGCATTGAATCTGGCCCCGGCCACCCCGCGATGGCTTGATATGTTCGGTGCTGAACCGATGTTTCTCGGGCTGGATCTGAGGGGCGGTGTCTATTTCCTGCTTGAAGTTGATATGGATACCGCAATTGCAAATGCGGACGAGCGATATGTTTCCGATATCCGGACCCTGCTCCGCGAGCAGGATATTCGTTACCGGACCATCAGCCGGAATGAACGTGGTGGCGTGCTGATTCGTTTTCGGGATCAACAGCAACGCAGTCAGGCCATCTCACTAATCGAGACCAATTATCTGGAACTTGATGTTACCGAACAGGGGGACAATTCCGGTGAGTTTCCTGCATTGGCCAGACTGACCGAGACGTCTGTGAGCGAGACCAGAAAGAATGCGTTGCAACAGAATATCACCACGTTAAGAAACCGCGTGAACGAGCTGGGGGTTGCCGAGCCGGTGATTCAGCAACAGGGGTTAAACCGCATTGTTGTCCAGTTGCCAGGTGTACAGGATACTGCGCGTGCGAAGGAAATTCTGGGGGCAACTGCTACGCTTGAATTTCGCATGGTCGACCAGGAGAACGATATCCAGGCCGCTTTGGATGGCAGGGTTCCTGCAGGTTCTAAACTATATAATACGCGTGAAGGTATACCGTTACTGATAAAACGACAGGTCATGCTGACCGGTGAGTACATTATTGATGCGGCATCGGGTATAGATCCTACCACAGGCGGGCCAGACGTCAGTATTACGCTGGATGGGCGGGGCGATGTTATGTTCAGGCAAGCAACCGCCGAGCAGGTTGGTAAAAACATGGCCATTATTTTTATTGAAAACAAGACCGAGACGGTTGAAGAAAATGGTCAACTGGTAAAAAAGAAGGAAGTGGTTGAGGAAGTAATCAGCAATGCCACAATCCAGTCACAACTGGGTAAGCGGTTCCATATCACCGGTCTGGATTCACCTCAGGAAGCCCGCAACCTGGCCCTGTTGTTGCGTGCCGGTGCACTCGCGGCACCGGTAGAAATCGTGGAAGAACGGACAGTTGGACCCAGCCTTGGTCAGGAGAATATAAGACAGGGATTTAATTCAGTCGTGGTGGGTTTCCTGCTGGTACTGACATTCATGCTGGTCTACTACAAGGTTTTCGGCATCGCGGCCAATATTGCTCTGACATTGAATCTTATTATGACAGTTGCGTTGTTATCGTTATTGCAGGCAACACTGACCTTGCCGGGTATCGCGGGAATCGTATTGACTGTCGGGATGGCGGTCGATGCGAACGTACTGATTTATGAGCGTATCCGGGAAGAACTCCGTAACGGTAATTCCCCACATGCGAGTATCCAAGCCGGTTACGACAAGGCGTTTTCATCCATTTTTGATTCGAATATTACCACACTGATTGCAGCAGTGGTTTTGTTCGGATTTGGCACCGGTCCGGTTAAGGGTTTTGCGGTAACACTTTCACTCGGTATTATTTGTTCAATGTTCACTGCGATTATTGTAACGCGGGGCATTATCAATCTGATGTACGGTGGGCGTCGTATCAAGGCGCTATCTATCTAGGTCTGGGCTCAACAAGACGGCAATCATGGAATTTTTCAGAAAAGTCACAAACATTGATTTTATCGGTCAGCAGCGGACAGCGATAATTTTATCTTTAATAATTATCTTCTGTTCTATTGTCCTTCTGTTTACAAAAGGACTGAATTTCGGACTGGATTTTACCGGTGGTACCCTGGTTGAACTGGGTTATGCAGAGTCGGCAGACCTGGACCAGGTGAGATCACTGCTGCAGAATTCGGAGTTTAGCGGGGCGGTTATTCAAAACTTTGGTTCCAGCCAGGAGGTTCTGATCCGGCTTGCCCCGGTTGCAGAACTGGATAGCGCCGAGGTCGGGAATAAAATCCTGGCATTACTGCAGCAAGGCGGGCAGCAGATTGAAATGCGACGCATAGAATTCGTCGGTGCGCAGGTAGGCGAGGAGTTTGCGGAAAGCGGTGCAATCGCAACATTACTTGCCATACTGGGTATATTGGCATACGTATCAGTCCGGTTTCAGGCCAGATTTGCCGTAGGCGCGATCGTGGCACTCGTACATGACGTCATGATTACATTCGGGTTTTTCTCGCTGACACAAATGAGCTTTGACCTGGCCGCACTGGCCGCCGTGCTGACGGTTATCGGTTACTCGCTGAACGATACTATCGTCGTATATGACCGGATCCGTGACAACTTCAGATTGATGCGCAATTCGAGCGTCGTTCAGGTCTTTAATGTTTCCCTGAACCAGACCTTGAGCCGGACCGTCATGACCGGTGTTACTACCTTGCTGGTACTTGGAACGCTGTTTTTCCTTGGTGGCGAATCCCTGCACGCATTCTCGACGATCCTGATCCTCGGTATAGTCATTGGAACATTCTCTTCTGTTTATATTGCAAGTCCGGTCACAATCTATCTGGGAATTAGCAGAAAAGATTTGATGCCGGTAGAAAAGGAAGGCGCGGAATTACCGGACAGACCCTGACCTATACGGTATCCGTGGTCGGGCGAACAATAAAAATGATACGGGATTTCTGTGAGTCCCTCCGGATCTGGTATAGGCAATGAAAATTGTTGTGGATCAGGCAATTCCGTTTGTTGCGCAACTTTTCAGCACTCTTGGTGACGTGGTCCTCTGTGATGGCAGGGAAATAGTACGGTCCGACCTGCTCGACGCAGATGTACTGATAGTCAGGACCGTGACCAGGGTGAACCGGGATTTACTCGAAGGTACACCTGTCAGGCTTGTCGCAACTGTAACCAGCGGCGACGATCATGTTGATACCCAATATCTGCAGGACAGCAACATCCACTTTGCCAGTGCGCCGGGTTGTAACGCGAGGTCTGTTGCAGAATATGTGCTGAGTAGCTTGTTTGTACTGGCGGGACAAAAACAGCTGGATTTGACTGAACTGTCAGTCGGTATTATCGGTTGCGGTCATGTCGGCACTAGCTTGTATCAATTTCTTCGAATTCTGGGGATCCGGTGTTTGCTGAATGATCCGCCTTTGCAACTACGTGGCAGCGCATATCCATTTCACCGGATCGAGGAAGTACTGGGTACTGATATCATCAGTTTGCATGTGCCATTGGTTAAAACCGGACCTTATCCAACCCGGCATCTGCTGGATCGGGAGCGTATGGCCGGTATCAGCAAACAGGCGATATTGATTAATACCTCCAGAGGAGGTGTGATAGATGAAGCAGCACTGCTGGATTTTATCGATACAGCACCGCAAAGTTCTGTGGTGCTGGATGTCTGGGAAAATGAACCGCTCATTAGTAATGGATTGTTGCAGAAAGTCGCAATTTCGACCCCGCATATAGCCGGATACAGTACAGATGCGAAACTGCTGGGGACCTGGACAGTATTCAGACAGGCGTGCCGTTTTCTCAATAAACCGGTTGATAATTCGACATTACCGGTGATACCCGAACCGGAACTGAATCGAATCGATCTGGCTGAATACAATAAACCTATAGATGCGATACAAATGGCGGTGCTGTCCAGTTATGATGTGCGTACTGACAGCAGCCCGCTCAGAGGTATGCTTGATGTCAGCCAGAACAGCAGAGCTGCCTATTTTTCAGATTTACGGAATAAATATCCTGTCCGTCGTGAATTTACCGCGATGACAGTCTCGCTTGCCGGCAGGTCGGATGGAGTACAGGAACAACTGGTGAAACTCGGTTTTAAAGTGGTACACCAAACTGGTCATTAACAATACTGGAGATGAACATTAAAAGACTCGGGTTTCTGGCGTCACATAGTGGTACCAACATGCAATCAATAATTAATGCCTGCAAGGACGGCCGTATACAGGCAGTTCCCGCTGTGGTTATCAGTAATAACGGTGCATCAGCTGCGTTGGACAGGGCGGCCGGTGAAGGAATCCCTGCCTATCATATCAGCAGCAAGAACTATGCTGACCCGGAATCCCTGGACTGTGCAGTTCGTGATATTTTGCTCAAACATCAAGTGGACCTGGTCGTGCTTGCAGGCTACATGAAAAAAATTGGTTTGCAGACCCTCGCGGTATTTGAGGGCAGAATCATTAATATACATCCGGCATTGTTGCCCAGGTTTGGTGGTAAAGGCATGTTTGGCAAGTACCTGCATGAACAGGTTTTGGCCTCTGGCGACAGGGAAACAGGCGTAACTGTGCATGTCGTAACGAATGATTACGATTCCGGATCGATACTTGCGCAACGGACAGTCCCGATACTTGAGAAAGATACACCTGATACGCTGGCGGCAAGGGTGTTAGAGGTTGAACACGAGCTGTATGTCGAGACTATCGGAAAAATCATCCGCAGCGAAATACAGCTGAACCGAGATTAACGTTAATATTCACCTCACAATTTATATCCCTTTTCCCTGATACCTGTAGCACTATAAAAATAGTTTAGTTATCATATAGTTAGCAGGTTCAGGGTATTCTGATATACTTTATTCAGTATCACCGCGGGACTGAACTTTCCCCGGAATATATAAAAACCGCTGAAAGCCCATCTGCGTTTTAGTCCGGGACATCATTCAGGAACAGGTCGTTGGACTCATGTGCAAGCCAACACCCATGACAATGATGATTATGTGAATAGTAAAGCTTGGGTGATGCAGTATGGAATCAGTATTGGAGAAATTAAAAATGAATGTTCGCAGGATAATTTCCGCGCTGGTAATCTCCCTGACAGTATTCACATCAGGGCAGCCTTTTGCAGCAGGTGAAACAGCGGGAGATGTAGTTAAAAACACCGCAGCGGACGTGCTGGAGCGCCTGCAAGCAGAAAAGAGTCAGCTCGAAGTCAACCCGGGCAGAATTTATGAACTGATAAACGAACTTGTTATTCCGCATTTTGACTTTTACAGTATGTCCAGACTGGTATTGGGTAACGCCTGGAAAGCTGCCACCGGGCAGCAACAGCAGGCTTTTGTTGAACAATTCAGGACATTGCTGGTGCGCACATACGCTAATGCACTCAACCAGTATTCAGAGAATGAAATCATTTATTATCCCGAACAACCTAACCAGGATTCGTCTCTGGTGGTTGTCAGGAGTGAAGTCAAGGATATAAAGGGTTCTGCTTCAATTCCTGTTCATTACCGTATGCACACTGTGGATGGCGCATGGAAGGTGGTAGATGTTCCTATTGATGGTATCAGTCTGGTCTCAACCTACCGGGGTTCGTTCTCTTCTGAAATCAGAAAGAGCGGACTTGATGCGTTGATTTCTGCAGTGATGAAAAAAAATCAGAAGACCGCGATAACACAAGCGCAGTAACAGAAGTAAAAGCTTGCTGCTTACCGTAACCTGATATTCCGGCTGTTTTTATCCTTTTAACTATTGAACCCGGAACGGTCTTTGACAATTGGAGGCATACAGCAGGATAGGTATTTCACCCGGTTTGCCTATATTATGTCACTGCTGTCCGGTTAAATGTTGGGTTGAATCTCTGAAAGCCATGACTGATGCGGGATTCAGGGCGATGAATAGTAGCGTCGATTTGAATTCATTCGCTCTTTTGTGGCTCATATATATCAATGTGTTACAGTTCAATAACCTGCTGTTTCCAATTTAACCGGACAGCAGTGATATTATGTACATAAGGAACCTCTGATTAGGTCAGAGGTTTCGACCGCACAGGGATGTGTGGCCAAAATCAAACACTTGAAGTATTTGATTTTGCCTGCTTTGCATAAGTCCCGGATGGATTTATTCAAGGCGTTCATAAATAAATCAATTGAGGTTTTTCAGGATGGAAACTGAGCAAATCAGGTTGTTGATACAGGCAGGACTCCCAGAGGCCCATGTCGAAGTGGACGGTGATGGCAGGCATTTTTCCGCCATAGTGGTAAGCGAACTTTTCTCCGGCAAGTTGATGGTGCAACAGCATCAACTTGTTTATAGATCACTTGGAGACAGGGTTGGCACGGAAATTCATGCCCTGTCGATCAGGACATATACGCCGGATCAATGGAAAAAAGACCAGGATCTGCGGGTATTATAAAAGATAGACTACCGGACATATGGATAAACTGATCATTACCGGCGGTAATCCGCTGCAAGGGGAGATTTCGATCTCCGGCGCAAAAAATGCGGCGTTGCCGATCCTTGCCTCAACATTACTGACTGATCAAACTATGGTAATCAGTAATGTGCCTCACCTGCATGATATAACCACCACGATGGAACTGCTCGGTAGAATGGGGTCTGACCTTATGATAGATGAGAAGTTGAATATCGAGGTAAATAACAAAAATATTACCGAATTTTTTGCCCCGTATGAACTCGTAAAAACCATGCGCGCATCAATACTGGTGCTGGGGCCCTTGTTGGCACGTTATGGCAGGGCGGATGTTTCTCTCCCTGGCGGATGTGCAATTGGTTCCCGCCCTGTGAATATACACATAGCCGGGTTGATGGCCATGGGAGCAGACATTAGCGTGGATGGCGGATATATCAGGGCAAGGGCAAAACGTCTGAAAGGCGTACACCTGACCCTGGAAATGATCACCGTAACCGGTACGGAAAACCTGATGATGGCTGCAGTGCTGGCCGAGGGCAGGACAATACTCGATAATGCCGCCAGGGAGCCTGAAGTGACTGATCTTGCCATGTGTCTTAATAGTATGGGCGCAAAAATTGAAGGCGCAGGTACAGACAGGATAATAATTGATGGTGTTGAATCAGTGCATGGAGCACACCACAGGATTTTACCGGACCGTATTGAGACGGGCACCTATCTGGTTGCTGCCGCGATGACTGGCGGTAACATTAAATTAAAAAATACACGGCCTGAGTTGCTGGACGCAGTGTTGTCAAAACTCCGGGAGGCGGGGGCAAGAATTGAGATTGAGAATACTACAATATCCTTGTCTATGCCGAAGGGACGTCCCAGGGCAGTTGATATCCACACATCGCCCTACCCGGGCTTTCCAACGGATATGCAGGCGCAATTTACCGCCTTGAACAGTATTGCAACGGGACATGCAGTAATTACCGAGAATGTCTTCGAAAACCGTTTTATGCATGTCCATGAACTGCAACGCATGGGTGCAGATATAAAACTCGAAGGTAATACGGCAATAGTCAATGGTATTGACAGACTGAAGGCAGCTCCGGTCATGGCAACAGATTTACGTGCATCTGCGAGTCTTGTCCTTGCGGGCCTGGTAGCTGATGGTGATACCGAAGTCGATCGGATTTACCATATAGACCGGGGCTATGAAACAATCGAGGAAAAACTGCAGCAGCTAGGCGCAAAAATCAAGCGTATCCCCGCCCAGAAACCGCTGAAGCTGGCGGCTAAGGCGAGAAGCAGCTAACCATCACCCGATTTAATCATTGCTGAATGAAAGATAAGTTGAATAAAACCAAACTGACAATTGCTGTTTCCAAAGGCAGGATTTTCAAGGAATCTCTGCCTCTGTTGCGAAAGGCAGATATTGTTCCGCTCGATGATCCGGAAACATCCCGCAAGCTGATTCTGGAGACGAACCAGCCAGGCATCAGACTGATTATTATCAGGGCTGCGGATGTTCCAACCTACGTTGAGTATGGTGCTGCTGATGTTGGGATAACAGGCAAGGACGTTTTGCTTGAACATGAAGGCACTGAACTTTATGAGCCGCTCGATCTGGGTATTGCAAGGTGCAAGCTGATGCTGGCGGAGCCGGAAGGGGCGGGTAAAAGCAATGGTCGCTTGCGTGTAGCGACCAAATATATTAATACTACCAGAAAGTATTTTGCAGCACGTGGTACTCAGGTGGAAATTATAAAACTATACGGATCCATGGAACTGGCACCGATGCTGGGACTGTCTGACAAGATTGTGGATCTGGTCGATACCGGCAATACATTGAGGGCGAATGGCCTGGTTGCCGTTGATACTATTTGTGAAATCAGTTCGCGCCTGATTGTAAACAAGGCGGCAATGAAGATGAAAAAAGACATGGTAAAACAGCTGATCGATTCGTTTGCCGCGGCAATAAACAAATGATAAACATCCGCCGCTTAAACCAGAATGACAGGAATTTCCCGGACCAGTTGCAAGCCCTGATGTCAATAAATATGCAGATGGATAGCGTGCTGACAGAGACAGTCAGCAGTATTATTAACGATGTCCGGGGCAGGGGAGACGAAGCCCTGGTCGAATATACCAACCGGTTTGATAACCGGCAGGTGACCATTCGGGATCTGGAGATATCCATAGACAGGCTTGAGTCCGCAAGCAGGGAAATACCCGCAGATCTGTTGCGTTCACTCAAACACGCTGGTGACAGGATAAGAAGTTATGCCGAACGACAGAAGCTGGAGTCCTGGTCGTATACAGACGAGCAAGGCATATTGATGGGACAACAGATTATGCCGGTTCAGCGTGCTGGCATCTATGTTCCGGGTGGCAGGGCATCCTATCCATCATCTGTACTTATGAATGCCATCCCTGCCAGGGTTGCGGGGGTTGATGAGGTGATTATGGTTGTACCTGCACCTGGGGGCGAATTAAATCCGGCAGTACTTGCGGCTGCGCATATTGCCGGAGTTGACAGGGTGTTTTCAATCGGGGGTGCGCAGGCAGTTGCCGCGCTGGCTTTCGGGACGGCAACGATACCGCAGGTAGATAAAATTGTCGGGCCGGGTAACCGTTATGTTGCCGCAGCGAAAAGACTGGTGTTCGGCACTGTCGGCATAGATATGATTGCGGGGCCGTCGGAAGTCTTGATTGTTGCCGATGGCAGTTGCGATCCGGACTGGATTGCCATGGATCTGTTTGCGCAGGCAGAACATGACGAGGATGCGAGATCAATACTGATTAGTACAGATAATAATTATCTGGACAAGGTGATGAACAGTATCCGCAAATTGCTACCAACGCTGGAACGGGCAGACATAATCAAAAAATCCCTGGAAAACCATGGAGCGCTGCTTTATGTGGATAATCTTGATGTAGCTGTAACTATCGTCAACCAGATTGCCCCGGAGCATTTGCAGTTACCCGTACGTGACCCGGACGCATTATTGCCGAAGATTCGTAATGCGGGGGCTATTTTTCTTGGCGCTTACGCAGCCGAATCGCTGGGAGACTATTGTGTCGGACCAAACCATGTCTTGCCCACTGCACGTTCTGCCAGGTTTTCTTCTCCGCTGGGTGTGTATGATTTTCAGAAAAGGTCATCCATAATCAAATGTAATGCAGATTCCGCTGCAGCCCTGACTGCCACCGCTTCAATACTGGCCCGTAGCGAAGGTCTGACAGCCCATGCGAGGTCTGCAGAATACCGGAGCAAACACTAGAATGCTTGTCGATATGATCGGGCAGTAGCTGTTATTCAGTCATTTTTGGCCGTTGTGCTACCTCTGTACTGATAAACAGTTCCTGCCAGCCTCTCAGAATGTCCAGATTAATCATTTCGCCCGGCATCAGTTCCGATATTTTCTGGACTGCCTGCTGCGCATCTTGCAGCGGTGAGCCATTTATTTTTGTAATGATATCTCCGGGCAGTACACCTGCCTTGGCAGCCGGACTATCCTTGAAGACTGCTGTAACGAACACACCTGCATTGTCCAGATTCAGAGAACTGGCCATATCAGCCGGTACCGGTTGAGGAATGATCCCCAGCCAGCCACGTTCAACGAAACCATAATTCATCAGTTGTTGCATCACATTGATTGCGAGGTCAATTGGTATGGCAAAACCGATCCCCTGGGATCCACCGGTATCGGAATAATTCGCAGTATTAATCCCTACCAGTTCACCCCTGGCGTTGATCAGCGCTCCTCCAGAGTTACCGGGGTTGATTGCGGCATCAGTCTGGATAAAATCCTCAATCAGGCTGACTCCCACCCGGCTGCGCCGGGTTGCACTGACGATGCCTTGAGTGACAGTTTGTCCGAAGTTATAAGGATTACCAATAGCCAGAACCACGTCGCCTACTTTCAATGTTTCCGAATTGCCAATCAGTGCGACAGGAAGTTTATCGAGCTGGATGCGCAGAACAGCCAGATCGGTTTCTTTATCTATACCTATAACCTCGGCCTTCGTTTGACGACCGTCAGTCAGGGTAACCTGTATATCCAGTGCCTTTTCTATTACGTGCGCATTCGTAAGCACATACCCTGATTCATTCAATATGACCCCCGAACCAAGCATGTTATTGATCTGCTGTTCAGGCGCCAGTTCGCCAAAAAATCGCTGAAATCCCGGATCCTGAAATACCGGATCTATTTGTCGGGTAAGTATCCGGGTGGCATATACATTCACAACAGCGGGAGAAGTCAGTGATATCGCATCATTATAAGATATAATTTCAGCGAGATTTTTATCCCTAATCGCGATATTATTTTCCGGATTGTTCTGTACGGGCACCAAGCTGTCAGGAAAGAAGAACAGCAGGACAAATGCTGCTACCAACCCGGCCAGACCAAACTGGAACAGAAATTTCAATGCATTTTTCAGGTGGATCAGGTACATAGCCGGGCAATTATGGCCTAATTTGCCATACCGGCGCTACCCGATATGGGAACTTCGTTACCGGCAGGCAGAGTTTACTTATACACTTGATATATCATGTTATAATTCCGCCCGCGTAGGCTCACTGTTTCATCAAGTATGGCATTAAGTACGGGGAAATAACGATAATGAGTGTAGATGGAATTGATATCAACAGAAGGCGATTTTTAACTACCACGGCATCCGTCGTAGGCGGTGCAGGCGCTGTAGCCACAACTATACCTTTCATATCCATGCTGTCTCCCAGTGCAAAGACCAGGGCCATAGGCGCACCAATTGAGGTTGAAATCGGGGACTTGCAGCCAGGCGAATTGAAAATAGTGCAATGGCAAGGTAAACCGGTGTGGATATTGCGGCGTGATGAGTCCTCGCTGAATGGTATCAAGGCATTGGATGGTGAGGTCAGGGACCCGGCTTCTGACGTTGAACAGCAACCAGAGTATGCGAAGAATGAATATCGTTCAGTCAAGCCGGAATATCTTATTGTGCTTGGACTTTGTACCCATCTGGGTTGTTCGCCAACATTTGTACATGCAGAAGATGGAGCAAGCTATAATCTGAAAGGATGGAAAGGTGGCTTTTTCTGCCCTTGCCATGGTAGTCGTTTTGATCTGGCCGGCCGGGTATTTAAAGGTGTGCCGGCGCCTACGAATCTGGTGGTTCCACCACACATGTATCTGAGTGAAACCACGGTATTAATCGGTGATGACTCCGGGGTGTTGTCATGAATACCGCTACCAGATATGTGCTGGCATTCCGGGACTGGATTGATGATCGTTTCCCGCTGATAGAGGCATGGAACAAGCACGCTGCACAATATTACGCCCCGAAGAATTTCAATTTCTGGTATTACTTCGGCGTACTTTCCCTGGTAGTGCTGGTTATCCAATTTGTAACCGGCATATGGTTAACCATGCATTACAAACCTGCGGCAGATCTCGCCTTTGCATCTGTCGAATACATTATGCGCGATGTTGAATGGGGCTGGTGGATACGCTATATGCATTCTACCGGTGCGTCAGCGTTTTTTATCGTTGTCTATTTACATATGTACCGGGCACTTTTATACGGTTCTTACAAGCACCCACGGGAATTGGTGTGGCTGATCGGTATGCTGATCTATTTCACCTTGATGGCTGAGGCATTTTTTGGTTACTTGTTGCCCTGGGGCCAGATGTCCTATTGGGGGGCGCAGGTCATCATCTCACTGTTCGGTGCATTACCGGTAATAGGTGAGGAGCTGTCACTCTGGATACGCGGTGATTTCGTTGTGTCAGATGTGACGTTGAACCGGTTTTTTGCCCTACATGTGATTGCATTACCACTGGTATTATGTGGGCTGGTCGGTGCACATATCATTGCACTGCATGCGGTTGGTTCAAACAACCCGGATGGCGTGGAAATCAAGCAACACAAGGATGCCAACGGTATTCCGCTGGATGGAATTGCGTTTCATCCATACTATACAGTCAAGGACATACCCGCTGTCGTTGTGTTCCTGTTCCTGTTTTCCGCCGTTGTGTTTTTCTGGCCGGAAATGAACGGATACTTTCTCGAACCCGCCAACTTTGTCCCGGCAGATCCGTTAAAGACACCGGAACATATTGCCCCGGTCTGGTACTTTACCCCGTTTTACGCCATTCTCAGGGCTGTACCTAACCAGTTGGGAGGCGTAATTGCGATGGGTTTTGCAACCATCCTGTTCTGTTTCCTGCCCTGGCTGGACCGAAGTCCGGTCAAATCGATACGTTATCGGGGCTGGAGATACAAGCTTGCACTGGCAGCATTTACGATCAGTTTTGTCTTGCTGGGCTGGTTGGGAATGCAGGCGGCGACCCCGTTGTTTACCTGGATGGCAAGGGGTTTTTCAACAGTGTATTTCCTGTTTTTCCTGTTAATGCCATTTTATACAAGTACCGATAATGACAAACCGGTTCCTGACAGGGTGAGAATGTGATGATGCGCTCTTTTTTATTTAGCATAATATTTTTCGCAGGCACAGTTGCCTGGGCAGCTGGTGAGGCCGGTGGTGGGTATCAGTTTACCCCGGATCTTTCTGATCAACAGGCGTTACAGCGCGGTGCCCGAACCTTTGTTAATTATTGCCTCAGCTGTCATTCCGCGGCGTACATGCGTTATAACCGTATGGGCAAGGACCTGGGTATTCCTGACGTTGTGTTGCTTGAGAATTTCATGTTCGGTACGGACAAGGTTGGAAATACGATGACGGTTGCAATGTCGAAGGACGATGCTGTCCGTTATTTCGGAATTGCGCCGCCGGATCTGTCGGTAACGGCCCGTGCACGGGGGGCAGAATGGATATACAACTATCTGATGACATTTTACCTGGATCCGTCAAAGCCTACAGGTGTGAACAACCTGACATTCAAGGATGTTGCCATGCCTCATGTCCTTTGGGAATTACAGGGATGGCAACAAGCGGTATACGTTGAGGAAACCGGTATTGATGGATTACCTGTGAAAAGGATAGACCAGCTGGAACTGGTAGCTACACCTGAAAACAAGCCTGCAGTGTATCAAAACGAAAGTTATGAGCAGACTGTCAGCGATCTGGTAAATTTTATGGTTTATATGGGCGAACCCATAAAACTGCAAAGATATTCATTCGGAATCTGGGTCATATTCTATCTGGTATTTTTGTTAATCATCGTCTATTTCCTGAAAAAGGAATACTGGAAAGACGTACATTGAGTTTTTCCCCTCCAACACAACAAAAATACATTCAAGAATTTCAACAGGAGAGAAAATAATATGACGAGTGTGGCAAACAGGCGCTCAGTCATGGTCTTGTATTCTGACAGTATCAGCCCTATCGGTCATGCAGTGCGGATAGTACTGGCAGAAAAGGATATTAATGTAGATATACATTATGTTACCGGAGACAATCTCCCCGAAGAAATTGTTGAAATAAATCCGTATAACACCACATTAACCCTTATAGATCGTGAACTGGTTTTATACGATGCCCAGATTATTATGGAATATCTTGATGAACGTTTTCCGCATCCACCATTGATGCCTGTCGATCCTGTTACACGCGCAAGTAATCGACAGATCAGATACCGGGTAATTAAGGATTTATATTCATCCATCGAGGATATTGGCAGTGAAGATAAGGCTGCTGCAGCCAGTGCGAAAGAAAACATCCGGGATCATCTGACTGCGGTTTCAGTCGCTTTTGTCCAGAAGCCTTTTTTCATGTCTGATGATTATTCGCTGGTTGACTGTTGTATGGCGCCATTATTGTGGCGCCTGGACTATTTCGGGATCAGATTGCCGACATCTGCCAAGCCATTACAGCAATACGCAAACAGGTTGTTTGAACGGGAAGCTTTCAGGTTAAGTCTGTCTGCCCGGGAGCGGGAATTGCGTGCAGCCTGATCCAGCCAGGCAACATGAAAATGTTATCCAGTAAGCCCTACCTGATCCGTGCGATAATCGAATGGATTATTGACAACGGCTTGACACCACATATGCTGATAAATACGACCTTTCCCGGGACTGTGGTACCGGCGCAATTTGTGCAGGATAACAGGATTGTATTGAATATCTCAGTGACCGCTGCCCACAACCTGAATTTAGGCAATGACCAGATTACATTTGCTGCCAGGTTCAGTGGTAAACCATATGAAATCCACATCCCGGTAGATGCTGTCATGGCAGTTTATGCGAGTGAAAACGGTAAAGGTATGGTATTCCAGGATGATGAAATAACCGTGGAGAACCAGGCTGGCGTAACTGAACCAAAAAAACCGGTACTGACGGTAATCAAGTAACCAGATTGATTCTTATCAGGCTACTGTAAAAATCGGTTGTTAGCTGGTAGTAGTATGTCCAGGAGATATACCAGGTCAGTCAGTATACTGGAACAATTTCACGACCTTCTGTACGCCTCCGGTCGTTCTGGCAATTTCTGTTGACTTGTCAGCCTGGCTTCTGGATGAGAGCCCCATAAGGTAGACAATTCCTTTTTCTGTCACAACCTTTATATTCAGCCCTGACACGTTCTTATCAGCCAGTAACTTGGTCTTTACTTTTGAAGTGATGACCGTGTCACTGCTTCTGGACATCAATGAGCTTGGGGCGGCTATAGTAATCTCGTTATGGACGTGGGTTACTCTCTCGATATTTCTTGCCAGTTCAACAGCACGTTGCCGCAGCTCCTCGGTGGGCGCTTCACCGGTCAGAAGTACAACTGTATTATAACTGGTGGTGTTAATATGGGCCTGATCGTCAAGTGCCTGGTCTGCCGAAAAAGCCCTCCCAGCCTTGAATTCAATACTTTGATCCTCAATTACGGTGCCGGTAGTTCTTTTATCGGTTGCGACAGCAGTGCCTGCTACTACCCCTGTGACTGCAACGGCAGCACAGCCCTGCAGCACCAATGTTGATAGTAACAGGCCATATAGCCGAACGTTGAGATTTTTCATTGAGATTTACCCCTCTATTCCGAGTAGTTGATGATCGACCAGATCACAGATGCAGTTAATTATAACAGAATGAATTTCCTGAATTCGAGCAGATGACCAGCTGGGTACACGGATTTCTATGTCATTCTCCCGGAGTAAATCCGCGAGCTGTCCGCCTTCACGTCCTGTCAACGCAATAATATTCATTTGCCGTTCGTGACTTGCATCAATTGCATGAATGATATTGTGAGACTCCCCGCTTGTAGTTATCGCCAGCAAAATATCACCGGGTTGACCCAATGCCCTTATTTGTTTTGAAAAAATATCTGCATACTGGTAGTCATTCGCAATTGAAGTCAGGGCCGAGGTATCCGTGTTCAATGCTATGGCAGGCAGACCAGGTCTTTCCACCTCAAACCTGTTTAACATCTGTCCGGAAAACCGCTGGGCCTCCGCTGCAGATCCGCCATTTCCACAGCTTAATATTTTATGCTCACTCAGCAGACAAGCAGTCATTAATTCTGCAGCCCTGACAATGGCCGGGGCAAGTAAATCAAGAGACTTTAATTTAATGTCTATACTTTCCTTGAAGTTGTCCTGAATACGACGGATCGGATCCATAAGTTATACCTTTGGTTATAAAGCAGGTTCTAGTCGTCAGAGAAAGCGTTTTTAATCCAGTCAATTTGGGGTGAGCTGATCTTACCAGTCAGGGTAACTATATCAAAGCGGCAAGACTCAAAACTGCCTGATTGCTGTTGGAGATAGTGTTGACTGGTACGTAAAATTTTCTGAATCTTTCTATTATCAATAGTTTCAATTGCAGTCATAAATCGACTGTTCGCCCTGGATCTGACCTCGATAAATACTATGGTTGTTTTATCCAGCATAATCAGGTCAATTTCCCCGAATCTGGAATTGAAATTACATTCCAGTTCTTTTAGTCCATGTTTTTTCAGATATACCAGTGCGGTCTTTTCAGCAAGTTTGCCCCGTTGCTGCGGGGGATCTTTCATTATCAACGCAGTTTGCCAATTTCTATTGGTTGTGGTTGACCATCAACAAATTTGGCCCAGGATAAATTGCGATGAATAATTCCTTCTTTTGTCAGGTACAGATTGCCGGTTTGACCCGGATATTTTGAGTTGTTATCAATTGCCAATTGTCCGATTTTTTGAATCAGGCTGAATGCATCAATGCCAAAGGCATAATAGCGTGGAAACGTTGTACTCGCTGCCTGCCAGCTTTGCGAGATTTGCCGGCGGATATCTGCAGTGCTGTTGATCAGCCAGGGCATATCGACAAATTCAACGCCGTTCAGGTCAATGTCTACCAGTGGATCCGGTTTGCCATTATATACATTAGAAATGGTATATATCGGTATTGTATCTGCCCTGAAAAATCGCAAGTGGGGAACGATTTGTCTTGCAGTCAGATTGGGTGCTACCATAAAGATAAAATCAGCGTCACTTCTCAGTCTGCTTGTTACATTGATGTTTCTGCCCAGTCTCTGTCGTAGCATCGCAATCCTTGCTTCACTGCTATCGATATTCAACAACTGTTTTACCGGAGTAATAAAATCTTCTGTGCGGGGATCATAGTTTACACGTTCCAGGATCCTCCCGCCCAGTTTGGTCCATTCATTGCTGAAAGCATTATAAACGCGGGTACCGAAGTCATCTGTCGGAGCAATGATCAAAACCCTGCTGAATCCTTCAAGGATTCCGCGCTGGGCTACTTCCCGCGCCTCATCCTCCGGTGGCAGACCAAACTGGATTAGATCAGGAAGTGTCGATAACTGCATATCGTTTGCTGGGAGCAAGTCCTGCGGATCTATCTGGTTTAGTGCCAGGGTTCGTACAGGAGGAGCTGGCTGCATCTGCGCCAGAACCTTGACAGCGTCTTTTTCCAGCGGACCTACAATAAAGTCTGCACCATCATCCACGGCATACTGATAAATTTCATTTATGTTGGATGCATCAGCGTTATAAATCCGGATTACTGGTTTGTAGGTTTTTTCATTGAACCAGGCTGACAGAAAACCGTCCCGGATCCTTTTTGAATAACCTTCGTAGATCCCGGTCTGCGGTAATAACAGGGCGATTTGCCCGGGCAATGTATGAAAACGGGTGCTGCTGGCAACAATTTTAGCAGTGATTAACGGATTGGCAGGATGTCCTGGATAAGCGGCTGCCCAGTTATTAATAGCCTTTTCCAGATCGCTTTTCCTGGAGATCAGTGATTTACTGATTGCCGCAAGCTCTATCCACGGCCGAAGACTTTCCTCAACTGAACCTGCGGATCGGGTAATAGCGCTTAAATCAAGCGCGTTCAGGTGATTCCATATCCGGTTAGTATTGTCCTGAATTTCAGCAGGATTTTCGAGATATGGGCCGAGTATGATCCTTGCAGTCGCCGCGTCAAGATGCCTGTTCTGTAGTTCAAACAACTCCGCACGGGTTGCATGCCAGTCAGAAATAAAATCGGTTTTGGCATTTTGTGGAATTTTAAAGTTTAATAGTGACTCAGCACGTTCTGGTTGATGTCTGGCCATGGCAATTTTCGCGAGTAATATACTTCTTATGGGAAGCAGACTGGTGTCAGCCGGGGTTAATTGCAGATTATTGATAATTGCGTCTGCTTGATCGTAATCCCGGTTATGAATATACGCGCGTGCCGCTGACAATTGATAGTAAGCAGAATTGTCCCGATCCGAGTCTGCCAGTTTCAGAAACTCCATTGCAGCCCGTTCGTATTGCCCATCATCAAGTAAAGCTACTGCCTGGCTGTCCCGTGACGATTCCGGGACTGACTGGTTGCGTACGTTTCCGGATCCACATCCGTTTAGGAAAGTTGACGCAATAACCAGGATTAATAAGGCTCGCATAAGCATGTATTATTATATACTGATAATCCTCTGTTCAGGTTAACCAAGCGGAGTTTATTGTGTCAAATCAGGCAGGAACACTCTATATAGTCGCCACCCCGATCGGTAATCTGGAGGATATATCTGCCCGGGCATTGAGGGTATTGCAACAGGTGGATTTGATTGCTGCAGAGGATACCCGGCACAGTAATCAATTACTTGCTCATTTCGGTATTGCAGCGAAGTTGTTGTCATATCACGATTTTAACGAACGTGAATGCGAGAAAAATTTGCTGGCACAGCTGCTCGCCGGCAAGAATATTGCACTGATTAGTGATGCAGGAACACCATTGATCAATGATCCGGGATACCGGCTGGTCAAGTCAGCGCATTTACACGGAATCAAGGTGGTGCCCGTACCAGGGCCGTCAGCACTGATCTGCGCCTTGTCTGCTGGCGGATTGCCAACAGACAAATTTGTATTCGAAGGTTACCCGCCTGAGCGCCATACGACCAGGATCAGGTATTTGCAATCATTACGTTCTGAAAAAAGGACTATCGTTGTTTATGAAACTCCGCACCGGATAGCAGGGTTTATCAAGGATGCGGTTGCGGTATTCGGGCCCGACCGTCATGCCACCATAGCGAGGGAATTGACGAAAAAATTTGAATCGATAACAATCAGTACCCTGCAGGATCTGTTGATATCGATTCAGGCTGGCAAAATACCCCAAAAGGGTGAATTCGTTGTACTGATTGAGGGTGCAGCGGAAGGGCAGAATGATACTGTGTTTGATCTGGAGATGATTCTTGGCCTGTTACTGGCAGAATTACCTCTACGGAAGGCTGCCGCCATAACTTCACAAATAACCGGGATAAACAAGAACGAACTTTACGATCTGGGCTTAAGATTACAAGCGAAGAAATGAAATGGTTTTTAGCGGATCTGGCCAAATATATCGCTTGCTTGTCATCACGTAATGTTTTTTACTGTAACTGAGTCGGCCGGGCAATCGCCCTTTCGAGGGAGGAAAGTCCGGGCTCCACAGGGTATGACGCCAGGTAACGCCTGGGCGGCGCAAGTCGACGGAAAGTGCCACAGAAAATATACCGCCCTGAAAGGGGTAAGGGTGAAATGGTGCGGTAAGAGCGCACCGCATATCTGGCAACAGATATGGCAGGGTAAACCCCGTCAGGAGCAAGGCCAAATAGGGGAACATTGGTGTGGCCCGCACCGTTCCCGGGTAGGCCGCTAGAGGTGTACGGTGACGTATATCCCAGATGAATGATTGTCCAAGACAGAACCCGGCTTACAGGCCGACTCACTTTCGATTAAACCTGCTACTTTAAGCTGTAGTGCTTATCCACCGGTTTCCACTGACCAGACGTTTGTCACAATAAAATTTCAAAAATTGTTAGTGAGCTAAGTGACATTTCGTGGAGGTTCCCCCCCTTTTCTTCTCGCCAAATGTTCCGCCACCAGCACCTGCTTTCGATCTTGAGGAAGCCCTCTATGCCGATGTACTAATTCCTTGAGCCTGCTGTTCACACCCCCTTCAACATGATTCGTCGTTCGTGGCACATGCGGATGGTCAATAAAGCTAAAAAGATGCGGCAACCCATTGCGGATGAGTGAGCGTGCGGCACGAATGTTTCGATGCGTGTACCACCAAGTTCGCTTCTCTCCGGCCTTCGGTTCACCGTAGCTGCGTTCCTTAAGAAAGACAGCGTGCCGACGTTCCCAGCGCCGATAGACGCATAGCCAACGTCCACGTTGCGCGCTTGTGCGCACGCCGAATAGTCTTCGTACGAGCATCAGCAATTCCTTGCCCGCACTTGTCTTGGGTTGTCGCGTCAGCTTGATCCGGGCGAGTCGTTCAATATGAACCATGCACCGCTGAATCGCAGCTGTTGGCCAGAGGCATTGGATGGCGGCTAGTAGCCCTTTCTGTCCATCAATCACAGCTGCGTCAGGTATCCGTAGGCTCTTTAGAAAGGTCTTCCAATTGGCCAAGGTTTCTCTCTCGGCAAACATCCAGGAAATCTGCGCTGTCATAGTTCTGCAAATGAACGCGGCATTCTCTCTGCCTGACAGATACACCCCGTCGAGAATGTAGACCGCACAGGGAGTCTGCTTAAAAATAGTCGGCTTTTGAATGCGCCCCCACAACGGCGCAAACCACCGAATGAGTGTCCGCCGACTGACTCCATGATCTGCGGCAATTTCAGGCAAGTAACGATTGCCAGTCAGCCACTGGGTGAAGAGTGTTCGACGGTGGCGTTGTTGGGTATCAGGTCGTTTTCGTACCGTGCTTGACGC
>JBCKWF010000021.1:0-23073 GCA_038922895.1 Gammaproteobacteria bacterium | reverse complement strand
AGAAACAGAAAGCCGGGGCAGCGCCGTTCCGCTGCATGTAGAAGGTTACCCTCTTAAACTCGATGCATTATTGTCTTGACAGAGGGGTCCACTATAAACATCAGCAATCTCCTGGGAGTCACTTCACATCTTTTATTTAATCAATCGTAAAAAGCCCTCATCTAGATCCGCTGTGAATCTATGTTAATAACGCTGACATGCCCATCCCCTTCTAAATAACACTTCTTGACCTCTTCCGCGCTCTCTACGCCTTGCTCTCTCAACTGGCTCATTAACTCCTCTTCTGTAGTCATAAACAGACTACGTCAGTAAAGCAGGCGTACTAGCGACTAAAAATGTACCCTCCCGGTATGCTCAGTCGAGTAGTCTCAAGGATCACGACTTCTGGTATTTCTTCTTCCAATCATCATATGGCATACCGTAGATAAGCTCCCTGGCCTGTTCATACCCCAGCTGCAGGTTCTTTTCCTCAGCGGCGGCCACGTACCATTTCGCCAGGCAGTTCCGGCAAAAACCCGCCAGATTCATCAAATCAATGTTCTGAAGCCCCGTATTTTCCTGTAAATGACTGACCAGCCGCCGAAAAGCGGCCGCTTCCAGTTCGGTTCGTAGTTTATCGTCCACCCTGTCCTCCTGTAGTGTAATCTCCGGAATTTATGTTTAAGCCCGTAAATTTCGATTATAATTTTAGTTACTATCTGAATGGGGGCCTCTTTGCCGATGTTATACAGGAAACTGTCATCGCGTATCCACCTTATGTCGGGATTAATATCCGCAATTGCGGTCTTCGCCCTGCTCACATCGGCTACAGCCTTCGCCAACGACGGCCCCTATAGGCTAGAGGTCTACAAATCATCACGGGAACTGATCGTAAAAGAAGGGGATCAGATCATCAAGCGTTACCATATTGCGATTGGCCGGGGTAGCGATGGTACAAAACGCAAGCTTGGTGACCATAAAACCCCGATAGGTATGTATAAAATTGTTGAGTTCAAGGAAAACAGCCAGTTCCACTTTTTCATGCTGATTAACTATCCAAATCAACTGGATGCCTGGCACGGATATATCGATAACCTGATCGACGCTAAACAATTCAAGGAAATTGTAGCTGCTGACTGGAACAATGAATTACCACCACAGGACACCGTGTTGGGGGGATATATTGGTCTGCATGGTATAGGTGAAGTGACTGAGGAAAAACTTTCGATGCACAATCAACAAAACTGGACACAAGGCTGTATTGCCCTGACCAACGAAGAAATCTCCGAACTACGTAATTACGTGGCTGTCGGTACTACTATCGAGATCAAAGAGTAAGCGGAAATAATTCCTTGCCAACCATCCCTTTCCTGATATTACACGTAACCCCAATGAATATTACGACCAGGCCTTATTTAATAACTGTTCGTCTTTTCATCATACTCTGGATCGGTTGCTGTCCCCTGCAGGGACGGGCAGCGCAAATACTGACAGATAAACTGGATCTGAACTGTTCACAAACAGAATCAATGCTGCTGGCCTGCTCATACCGACTGTTGATACCGGTGGCAACGGTCGGGATCACTGCCAGGTCTGGAGATCAGACGCTGGAAATCACTACGAGTAAAACCTATCCGGTCGCTGATAGCGTCACTGCGGTCCTGTTCCTGGTCGACACCAGCGATCCGGGCAGACAGGGGGTAATCAGCAAGAACGCCGGACAGATAGCACAGATTTTGGCCAAGCTGGGGCCCCATCACCGGACCGGCCTGGCCAGTTTTGACAAGGAACTGGTCATCAATGTGCCTGTCGGTGGAACCAGCAGTGAAATAGCTGAGGCTGCACGATCACTGACAGCATCCGGTCTGACCACCGAACTGTATCGAAATACTATCAAGGCAATAGAGTTTATTGCCCGGACCAACGCTGACAGGAAGGTGATATACCTGCTGTCAGACGGTCAGGCCGAAGATAAGGCCTATTTTCATGAAGACGTAGTCAGGTCGGCATTGAAACAGGGTGTTATCATTAACTCGCTCGGATATCCGCGATCAATCGCATTATCAGTGGCATTGCAGACTTTGCGTAGACTGAGTGAAGAGACCGGAGGTGTTTTTGTCGAGACGGACACCCGGTTTGAATTACCAGAATCATTTATGCGCGGACCATTTGACAATATAGACACGGGTGGGCAATTCATTATAGACCTGAATTCGTTAACATCAGCGCGGACGGATCTACCCGAGGTTGATATAAGCCTTGAAACACCGGCCGGCAATATTTCAGCATCTGTCCCGGTTATACTAACAGCGCCACCTGTTACGGCCATACTACCATCCACGTCATTGCAGAGTACGGTTGCTGCGATCCAGCCTTTGAATACCCAGTCAGTTTTGGCCCCGGTCAATCCTGAAAATAATCTGCTTGATACCTTGTTATGGTATGGCGTACCGATTGCGCTGGGCATACTCATCCTGCTGACACTGTTCACATTGCTACTAATCTACAAAAGACAGCCCCAGGTTACACCTGCAGTGAACACGAATGTACGGGGTTTGAACAAGCCACTGGCCTATCTGATAACGCAGGATGAAACAGCGAAACCTTATCCGGTAGCCAGCGCTACATGCCGGATAGGTCGGAGTCTCGATAATGAGCTCACCATCAATGACAGTTCTGTCTCCCGTAGACACGCCGAGATCCGTCGGACCGTTAACGGTCAATTTGTGCTGTATGATCGGGAATCAACCAACGGAGTATTCGTCAATAACCATAAAATCAACACCCACAAGCTCAAGGAAGGCGATATTATCGAGATAGGTGACGTGTTTCTCCGGTTTACAAAAAAGCCGGGCGACTTTCAACTCGGGAATACCACTGCGATGCTGAGAACCAGGGCCCCCTGACCCCTCACAGAACTGTTGGTGGCACATGGCCTAAAGCTCGAAGTAAATAACTTGCCATCACTTCGACCCTGACAAATCCGCTGTGAATCTATCTGCTGGATAATATTTTGCGTTTTAACAACAGGGTAAATATCAGTGCGATCAATGCAAGCATCGCAGCTAATGGATAAGCAACTGAATAGACAACCGGTGTAAGAAGCACACGGGTCAGAAAACGCAGGAATTGATTATCGGAAATGATGGCGGCTAGCGGAGGTGAATATTCATAATAAAGAGATATAAACTCTCGCCCAAGGTAGGTTTTCTTTAAAACATTGTCACGCAATTTCCTCAGTGTATAGACATGGGGATCCATATAGGAGCCATAAGCTGCTGTCGCTATGAAACATGCACCACCGCCACCGCTATCCGTCGGGGCAACGGGAGTAGAGGGCGTGGCTACAGATGACGCAGATATGTCGAAACTGCCTGTTACAAACATATTGCTGTCCGTAGATGCAGTTGACTCACTTGTCGCGGTAAGATCGTATGCTGCTACCTGCGCACTCCGGGTACAGGATAATGCCCAGGACATTGTGGTCCTGATCGTCTCGCCTGGGGCAATTTCGCTGAAGCTGAAGCCGCTTTGTGCAGGCTGGGCAGTGCCGCCCAGGTTACCTGATAAATTCAGATTTACATTAGTAGCGGTATCTGGACCTGAATTGCGGATTTGTACATTGAAATTAAGAAAATCAGCTACGGTTGCAGTGCAGGCCGTTTGTGTAAAGACCGTCGGAGTGACTATCACCGTCAACTTTGCGCAATTGGATACGCCGCCAACATACACTGTCGCAATAGATTTATTATTCGCTATTGCAGTGTCGTATTCGGTCAAATCCATAATTTTCGCTTCATTGACAAAGCATTCAGGCGATACATATTGACGTGGCTGAGCCGGAAGCGTAAGAGTTGCAGTTGTGCCTGTATTCAATGAACCAAGCGTCCAGATTCCTGTAACCAGGTTATAACTACCGTGGCTGACAAAAGGTGACATCCCTGTAGGAAGCTGCATGCCGGCAGGCATTAAATCTGATACTACAACGCCTGATGCAGAATCGGGCCCTGCATTGGTCACTCTTACCTGGAAATCAACCGAATTTCCTGGAGCAGGATTTTGAATATTGACTGTTTTGGATATCTGCAAGTCACTAAAATCATTCAGACTGGCAGGTACACTGAATTTCGTAAAGATTACGTGTTCAGCAAGGATAGTACCTATTCCCGGGTAATCTCTCAGCGGCAATTCAGAAAAGTCACTGCCTGCATTATAAGTTTGCACACTATTAATAGCATCAACTATATCCAGGCCGTTTCCGGTGATCTCACCAAACACAGTAAAGCCGCCATTTTGAGTATCCAGGCTGAGATTATCACCCAGATTAATAAACCAGGAACTGGTTGCGCTATCCGGATTGTTCCCCAGTTTTGCCATAGCGATAGTGCCACGGGTATTCGAAAGCCTAAACTCATTAATAATTGCCGGCTTTGCCGTTACCTCGCCCAGAATATTATCTGTATAGGTATACTGCCCACCCTGTATAACAAATCCTGCCGATTTACGATGGATAAATGAATCAGTATAGGAATTATCATTTATATAGCTTATGAAGTTTTCGACTGTTACAGGGGCAACATCCTCAAATAACTCCAGCTGAAAATCCCCGACAGAAGTTTCCACTAACACTGTTACCGCATTTGATTGAAACGACAATAATAGAAAACCTGTCGTCAGCAGTGCATAAATTAATTTATGTTCTAAATTTTTAAACATTTTTATTGTTTCCCTGCATGAATTAGCAATATAGTGCCTGGATGCTGCAAAAAATATGAATTTAAAATCCCCTGATTAACACATTGCAGATGTATTGTACGTTCGAATATTCCGGATTATTAACGCGGAGTAACAACTAAAGTTTACAGATGGGATCAAATAGGGCGAAATATTCAAGGACTCATTATAAAACAAATACGCTGATGTGTCCTGCCTTGATTGTATAAAATAATACTCATTGAAATAAGCAAAGCGGCGATTCACTGTCAATCCGGGCCTCCCAGGCACACTGTGGCCGAGTCAGTCCATTCGATCTTCCACCCTTCTTCATCTGCAGTTGCCAAATAATCGTCGGCGATACAAATGCCGGGTATCATGATCAGCACGTCTGCTGCAAACAGCAACGGAATATACTCCCGGTAACAGGGGGGTATGCCGTACTGTTGAAACAGTTTCCTGAGTTGACGGTGATGACCTGACATCTTGATCAATGTATCTGTTCTCCTGAACCGCACGTTAAGGTGGTCATTCATACACTTGCTTGCCTTGATGCCTGATCCTCTGCCACGGGATGCCTGTAATGTCCCCATTACAAGCTTGCAAGGCGTGTTCATGTCCCAGTCGATCTGTAACAACGGGTCAGGCGGATCCGGCAGTGGTGCAGTGATGAAAATAGTGTCACGATATCGCCGCAGTTCTGTGCCGTTCCAGCACACACATGGTACTGTATCCGGGCCTGCGGCAAGTAAGCTGGTAAAGACTTCTGACAATTGCCGTTCGGTCGGCAGCGGAAATCTGCGCGATCGGATCCAGTACCGGACTGTGTTGGCCGCTCTTGTACTGGACAAGACCTGCAGTAAACTGACGCGCAGGTAGTTGCCATGCTCCACTGCGCAAAGTTGCATATCGCTGTTGCCGAGGTCATCCAGCAGACTGGCAGCATCCGCCTGCAATCTTGCTGCACGGTAAAGTGTCCGTGAAATTGCAGGCCAGCGCTGGCTGATTGCGGGCAGAATATTGTTTCTGATCAGATTCCGGTCGTATTTCAGATCGGTATTCGAATCATCCTCAATCCAGGACAACCGGTGTTGCTCCGCATATGTCTTTAAATCCGATCGGGTGTATTGCAATAGCGGACGATAATGCCGGCCCGGACCAAAACCGGATTTCGCCGGCATCGCAGCCAGCCCTGCCGGGCCAGAGCCACGGAATAACTGGATTAATAATGTCTCTGCCATATCGTCCTGGTGATGCGCAGTCATCAAGATATCTGCCGGCCCGACCAACTGCCGCAGGGCGTCATAACGCAGTTTCCTCGCCCAGGCTTCCTGACTTTCACCCTTTGGTGCCCGCGCATCAAGTTCTATCAGTCTGTATTCAATCTTCAATTCCTGACAAATTGCCCGGCAATGTTCTGCCCAATGTCCGGCATCCGGGTTCAGACCATGATTGATATGTATTGCAGTCAGCCCTGGAGCGGGTTTACTTTGATGACAATAAGTATGCAACAGATGCAGTAATACGTGGGAATCAAGACCTCCGCTATACCCTGCCAGCAGCTGTTTTGTCCCTGGCGGTATATCGAGTACCGAAAAAACTTCAGCAGCAGATAACAAAGCGGTCAAGTCTGTCACGCCATACCGGAATTCAGTAGCGGGAATTATTTATCAGACGTGAACACACCATAAGCACGGATTTTCCCCTGTCTTCTGGTGACCAGCCCATCAAGCGTCAATTTTTCCAGTGCGGCAATTTCCTTGCACAAAAGGCCCTTCAGTGTTTCAGCAATTTCGGCATAGTTCCGGTGCGAACCACCAAGCGGTTCTTTCACAATATGATCAACCAGACCAACTTCCTGCAATCTATTGGCGGTAATGCCCATCGCCTCTGCGGCATCCTTGGCCTTGTCTGCGCTTTTCCACAAAATGGATGCGCAGCCTTCCGGTGAGATAACTGAATAAGTGCTGTATTGAAGCATCAGGATAGTGTCAGCGACACCAATTGCGAGTGCCCCGCCGGAACCGCCCTCACCGATCACAGTTGCAATGATCGGTGTCTTCAGTCCTGACATCAACCGCAAGTTACTTGCAATTGCTTCACTCTGGCCGCGTTCCTCGGCGCCCACCCCGGGATAGGCCCCGGGTGTATCAATAAAGGTAAATATTGGCATATGGAAACGCTCAGCCATTTCCATGATACGCATTGCCTTGCGGTAACCTTCAGGTTTAGGCATACCATAGTTACGGTAGATCCGGTCCTGTGTGCTCCTGCCTTTCTGCTGACCAATTACAACCACCGATTTGCCGTCCAGCCTGGCAATCCCGGTAATCATCGCGGGATCATCGGCAAAACTGCGATCACCATGCAATTCGTTAAAATCGGTAAAAATACGCTCGCTGTAATCCAATGTATAGGGGCGATTGGGATGCCGCGCCAGCTGTGTAATCTGCCATGAAGTCAGTGCCGAGAATATCGACGTAGTAAGATCGTTACTGCGCTTTTGCAGACGTTTAATCTCTTCGACAATGTTGATATCGGCATCAGCATTGACATATCTGAGTTCCTCTATCTTAGCTTCAAGGTCAGCAATAGGCTGTTCAAAATCAAGAAAATTCATTTGTTTAATGTTGTTCAGTTTGACCCACTTATATATTTAAATTTCGGTTTGTTGGCCGGTGCAAAATACTTGTGCACATCCCTGTAGCGCACCATGATATTTTCGTTGCCGAGTAATCCAGCAAGTTCCTGCAATAGCTTATCGCTGATTTCAACACGCCAATCATTACCCAGGTTCAGGTTGCCTTTTGCTGTGCCATTCGTGTATTCCACCATGACAGGGCTTTTCCGGTTGGCATGAGCTTTCAGTGTCCCTTTAATAATATTCAGCATCCCATTCTGCATCATCTGCCGGTCAAGTCTCAATACCAAATAACTACAATTTGCCCGGGTATCTGCCAGATCGGCAATTTTTTCCGCCTTTACGGACAGGCCGGACTCGTAATAATCGTCAGCAACCGCCTCACCGGAAATAATGACCAGTTTGTCCTTCTGTAACACCGAGCGATATTTCTCGTAAACTTCTGAATACAGATTAACGTGTACCCTGGCAGTCCGATCGTCTATCCTGAGCTCCGCCATTCTGCCCCTCTGGCCAGAGCGGGTTCGGATACTCTCTATATACCCGGCAATCCGGACCACCCCCAGACTGATTGAATTCAGTGCAGTGGTCGTGATTAATCCCAACTCTGCCTCATAACGGCTGATAGGATGGCCCTGCAGATAGAACCCCAGCGTTTCCTTCTCGGCACGTAAACGTTCGTATTCATCCAGTTCCCTGGCATCAGCAAACTCGGAATCTGTCCCTGCAGCAGCAGTCGGAGTAGAGTTCATGTCCAGGCCAAACAGGTCGTCCTGGCCAGTGCTACTGTTATTTGCAAACTGTTCGGCATAGTGCATCGCCTTGCCCAGACTGGCCAACATGACACCGCGCCCAGGTCCCAGCGCATCGACCGCACCCGACTTGATTAATGCCTCGACCACCCGCTTGTTTACCTTGCGTGAGTCCAGTCGCTTGCAGAATTCAAACAAGTCATGGAATTTTCCGCTATTGGCCCTTTCTTCAATAATATTATCTATGGCCGCCTTGCCCGCGCCCTTGATCGCGCCCAGACCAAAACGGACCGTATTACTGTCTACGACAGTGAATTTATAGACACTGTCATTTACTGACGGGGGCAACAACTGCAAATTCATGCGATTGACTTCTTCACGCAGGCTAACAATCTTGTCAGTGTTGTCCATATCGGAAGACAATACCGCAGCCATGAATGCAGCAGGATAATGTGCCTTTAGCCATGCAGTCCGGTAGGCCAGCAACGCATATGCTGCAGAGTGAGATTTATTAAATCCGTAACCGGCAAACTTTTCCATCAGATCAAAAATACCGGTAGCTACCTTTTCGTCTACTCGATTAGCTACAGCACCTTCAACAAAGATGTTCCTTTGTTCAGCCATTTCTTCCGCTTTTTTCTTGCCCATTGCACGCCTGAGCAAATCTGCCGCGCCCAGCGTATAACCCGCCAGTACCTGTGCTATCTGCATCACCTGCTCCTGGTAAAGAATAACGCCATAGGTCGGCTTGAGGATTTCTTCCAGTGCGGGGTGAGGGTATCTGACGATGGCCTTACCATGTTTTCTGTCGACAAAATCATCTACCATGCCGGATTGCAATGGACCCGGCCGAAACAAGGCCACCAGGGCTATCAGATCATTAAACGAGTCCGGGCACAGTCGCTTTATCAGCTTCTTGATTCCGTCTGACTCCAGCTGGAAGATAGCTGTCGTATCCATTTTCTGGATCAGTTTATATGTCGCCGGATCATCGAGTGGGATATCCAAAATATTAATCCTGGTCCCGGCAGCCAGCACACTGTTAACGTCCTTGACCGCCCAGTCGATAATAGTGAGTGTACGCAGGCCCAGAAAATCAAACTTGACCAGGCCCATAGTTTCAACATCACCCATATCAATCTGGGTCGAGGTCACCAACGTTCCCTGTTCACAATATAGCGGCATGTAATCTGTCAGTGGCCTGGGTGCAATCACGATACCGCCGGCATGTTTGCCCGCATTACGAGATAGCCCTTCAAGCTTACGTGCCAGATCTATCAATGCCCTGACATCATCTTCCTGCTTATAGCGTTGCTTTAGTAACGGTTCTTCATCCAGGGCCCGGTCCAGGGTCATATTCAGATCAAAAGGCACCAGTTTTGCGATCTGGTCAACAAAACCATAGGGATGGTTCAGGATACGGCCGACGTCCCTGATTACCGCCTTCGCCGCCATACGTCCAAATGTAATAATCTGCGAAACGCGATCGTGACCATAACGTCTCGCGACATAGTCAATTACCTCATCGCGTCTTTCCATGCAGAAGTCAATATCAAAATCAGGCAGCGAGATACGCTCAGGGTTGAGAAAGCGTTCAAATAACAGATCATATTTAAGTGGATCCAGTTCAGTGATTCCGAGCACATAGGCAACCAGTGAGCCTGCACCGGATCCCCTGCCGGGACCGACCGGGATATCCTGTTGTTTCGCCCACGCGATAAAATCAGCCACAATCAGGAAGTAACCGGAAAACCCCATATTTTTAATCGTGTTCAGCTCATGGATCAGACGGTCCCGGTACTGTTCGGGAGGGTACGGCTGGACTACAAGCTGTTGCTTTGCAAATCTTGCCAGCACGGTTTCGAGTTGCCGTTCAGATTCTGCTTGCAACCAGGAATCCTGATTATGGCCCTGGGGGACAGGGAAATCGGGCAGGTGGTATTGACCAAAACTGAATTCCAGGTTGCAGCGCTGTGCAATCAGTACCGTATTTTCTATCGCCTCCGGCAGGTCTGCAAACAATTCACACATGGCTGTACTGCTTTTCAGATATTGTTGCGGCGAATACTCACGCGGCCGGCGGACATCATTCAGGGTATAACCCTGCTGGATACAGACCCTGGCTTCATGTGCTTCAAAATCGTCTTCAACCAGGAACCTCACATCGTTGGTGGCCACAACGGGCACATTGCAGTCATGCGCAAGGCGGACCGCCTCTTCAATGTAATTATCCTCATGCTGCCGGCCGGTACGCTGCAATTCCAGATAGAACCTGTCCGGAAACAGTTGCAGCCATTCCTGCAGGTACATGGCAGCGGCAATAATATTGTGGTTTATTATGGCCTTGCCGATATTGCCCTCGCGTGCGCAGGACAGGGCAATCAATCCGTCGGTGTTGTTGACCAGCCAGTTACGCTGTATATGCGGTATACCCTGATGCTGTCCCTCTACATAACTGCGGGTCACCAGGCGTGTCAGGTTCCTGTAGCCGGTCAGATCCTGGCACAGTAATATAATATTCGATGTATCCCGATCGGATTCTTTCTCAAACAGTTTCAGTTCAACGCCTATGATCGGTTTAATACCGCGTTTTTGCGCCTGCCGGTAAAACTTTACCAGGGAAAAAAGATTGCCATATTCGGTAACTGCCAGCGCAGCAAGCTGGTCTGCCAGCGCAGTCTCCATCAACGGCTCGACCGCAATCAAGCCGTCGACCAGCGAATATTCAGTATGCAGGTGTAGATGTACAAATCGGGTTTGCATTTATTATAAGCTTATCATTTAGGATTCCATTCTGCCTGTTATCACCCTGCTCACCGGCGCAAATGATCGTCTGTGTATGCTACAAACACCCAGATTTTCCAGTGCCAGGATGTGTTCGCTGGTTGGATAGCCCTTGTGCCTGGCAAACCCGTAACCTGGATAGATCCCGTCCATTGTAATCATCTCTTCGTCTCTGGCAACCTTTGCCAGGATCGAGGCAGCACTGATGGCTGGCACAGTCTGGTCACCCCTTACTACGGCCTCTACCGAAAAACTGATGCGAGGGCATTGATTACCATCGACGATCACATGGTCAGGTTTCATAGCCAGAGCTTCGATCGCCATTTTCATCGCCAGCAGGCTTGCCTGCAATATATTTATCCTGTCTATTTCTTCATGATCCACCCTGCCTATTGCCCAGGCCAGGGCCTTCTCCCTGATTTCAACCGCCAGTTGGTGGCGCCGTTTTTCAGACAGTTTTTTTGAATCGGCCAGACCCTGTATCGGTCTGGTACTGTCCAGAATAACGGCTGCGGCAAAGACCGGACCTGCGAGCGGTCCCCTGCCTACCTCATCAACTCCGGCGATTTTACCTGCAAGCTGAAACATATCAGTCATGCTGATTACTCTTTGTCAGCAATGACAGTACCGCAGTCGCTGCCCTGTTCCCGGCATTCAATTGCAGGGACCTGCGGATTGAACCGAATTGCCGCTTCAGTTCATCAGCCTGCGTACTATCATCGAGCAAACGCAGCAATTCGACGCCCATTTTCTGCGGTTGACAATCGTTTTGCAGAAATTCTGGCACCAACTGCCTGTCCGCAAGCAGGTTCGGTAACGCGGCAAATTTCACCTTCACCAGCCCGCGGATGATATGGTAGGTGATCCAGTGCATACGGTAGGCGACAATCATAGGCAAATTAAACAACATCGCTTCAAGACTGACAGTACCAGAGGTCAGCAGGGCAACATCCGCCGCTGCAAGCACCTCATGGGCACGGTCCTGATATACATGCAAGTTAACATTGGTGGGAACAGGGCAGATTCTGCTTCTTATTACATCAACATATTGCGAGGCCTCCTCCGTCAATACACTGGTAATAAAAGTCAGGTCTGCACGCCGGCCACTACACCATTTTGCAGTCTCCAGATGTACAGGCAGCATTTTATCCAGTTCCGTCTTGCGACTGCCTGGCATGATGGCGATAAACTTGCCTGCATCGGGTAATCCGAGTTTTGTCCTGGCAATCGACTTGTCAAGGTCAGGCATGATCCGATCGGCAAGCGGATGGCCGACAAACTCGACCCTGATCCGGTGTTGCCGGTAGATTTGCTGTTCAAACGGGAACAATACCAGCATCAAATCAACAGCGTGTTTTATCTTTTTTATCCGGTAACTGCGCCAGGCCCATACCGAGGGACTGACATAATGGACCGTTTTCACTCCTTGTGCATGCAGCGTTGCTTCCAGTCCGAGATTAAAATCCGGGGCATCTACACCGATAAACACGTCGGGAGGAAAGGACTGGAAATGTACAATCAGTCTGTTACGGATACCCACCAGTTCGAAATACCGGCCGGCAACTTCCAGCAGGCCCATGACCGCCAGTTTTTCCATCGGGAACAGTACACTGCAACCGGCAGCCTGCATCTGGGGACCACCGATACCCTCGACCAGAACATCGGGTATCTGTTTTCGAATCTCCCGTATCAGGTCAGCCGCGAGAAAGTCGCCGGAAGGTTCGCCGGCTACGATGCCTATACGGAGCATGAGGCTGGTCGCTGATTGCTGGTCGCTGGTCGCTGGTAAGAACAGCTATAAATGGAATGGCACATCGGCACACAAAAGCGTATACGGCAAACTACAGGAAAAAATAGAAGAGCATCCCTCACCCCGCTCACCTCACCTCTCACGTTCAATTCAACGCACGATTCCGCGTGTCGAGGCCTTGATAAAATCGGCCAGGACGGCAACGTCCCCGGACTCATTCGCAAGCACATCAAGTTTTGCCAATGCATCCTTTAGTAACAGCCCTTCCCGGTAAACTATCTTATATGCCTTGCGCAAAAGATCGATTCTGGCTTGTTCCATTCCATGTCGAAGCAGACCCTCCCGGTTAAGACCGCTCGGTTTGGCCGTGTTGCCGGCCACAAGCAAATAGGGAGGCACATCCTTGACAATAATAGAGGCAATCGCAGAAAAACTGTGTCTGCCAATACGGCAAAACTGGTGGATACCCGTAAATCCGCCGAGGATGACATAATCGTCAATAACTACATGACCGGCCAGCGTAGTGTTGTTGGCAAAGATATTCGCATTACCAATAAGGCAGTCATGCGCGATATGTACATAGGCCATGATCCAGTTATCATCACCCAGACGGGTAAGGCCCCCGCCTGTAGCAGTCCCCCGGTTAACGGTACAAAATTCCCGGATGGTATTACCGTCACCTATTTGTAGTACAGACTCTGCTTCTCCCTGGTATTTCTTGTCCTGCGGATCTTCACCAATGGAGCAGTGATGATAAATCCTGTTGTTTCTGCCTAGTGTGGTCGGGCCGTTGATAACAACATGTGAGCCTATACGGGAGCCGCTTCCAATCGTGACGTCCTTGCCTATGACAGAATAAGGCCCAATCCCGACATTGTCTCCGATCCTGGCGTCGGGATGGATTATTGCCGTAGTATGAATCAAGAATCCGGATCCGCTACAGTGGTTAGCAAATCTGAATTGGCAACCACTTTACCATCGACGCTGGCAGTAGCAGAAAATTTCCAGATGTTCCGACGCATAGTCACAAATCTGACTTCGATAATCAGCTGATCGCCGGGTTCGACGGGTTTACGGAACCTGGCATTGTCGATACCGACCAGATAATACAGGGTGTCATCCAGCTCATCCTTGCGGGCTTCCGCACCGGAAAGCACACCGAGGATTGCGGCCGCCTGTGCCATCGCTTCAATGATCAATACGCCCGGCATTAATGGCCGTTGCGGAAAGTGGCCTAGAAAACAGGGTTCATTGACCGTTACGTTTTTCAAGGCGACGATTGATTCACCAGAGACAAAACTGACAATCCTGTCCAGCAGCAAAAATGGATAACGATGCGGCAGGTAATTCTTGATCTGATTGGTATTTAAAGCTGTCATATTGGTCCCTGAGATTAATTACTCATTTTTTTCAATCTTGTCTTCCAGGGCAATCACACGTCTTGCAAGTTCATCAAGATGTCTGAACCGTGCCATATTTTTTCGCCAGGTTTTATTGTCCGTTATCGTCATCGCACCGGAGTACGTTCCAGCCTGTTTAATTGAGTTGATCACACCGGACAACCCGGTAATGGTCACATCGTCGACAATCTCGATATGTCCTGCAATTGCTGTCCCACCGCCAATCATACAACGTTTTCCGATTGTGACACTGCCTGCAATGCCAGTACAGCCTGCAATTGCAGTATGCGCACCGATCACCGAGTTATGGCCAATCTGGACCTGGTTATCGATCTTTACACCCTCTTCAACTACCGTATTCTCCAGCGCCCCCCGATCAATGGTTGTATTTGCGCCGATTTCCACATCGTCTTTTATTATCACGCTACCCAGTTGCGGTATTTTCAGCCACTTGCCGGCATCATTTGCAATCCCGAAACCATCTGCACCTATTACGACGCCGGGGTGCAATAGCACCCTCTCACCTATTTTTACCTCGCGACAGAGGGTAATATTGGCCACCAACCTGCTGTTTTTGCCTATGACCACGTTCTGCTCAAGCACGCAACCCGGGCCGATTGTCACATTTTCTTCGATAACGACCCCGGCTGCGATACTGGTGTGCGCACCGATGCTTGCGCTCGCATGAATAGTTGCGGAATGACTGATACTGGCGGACGGGTCTATACCAGGATTGTGTACTGACTCCTGGTGCAGATAACGGATCACCTTTACAAAGGCAAGATAGGGGTCTTGGGCGACGAGTGCATTGACAGGACAATATTTCACATCTTCATGGGCTAGCACGACAGCCGCTGCCCGGGTTGTCTTCAGATAGTCGAAATACCGGCGGTTAGCCAGAAAACTGAGCTGGCCCGGTAGTGCATTTTTCAGCGTACCTACACCGGAAATCGTACAATCCGGATCACCTATTAGTTCTGCCTTGATTGCTTCAGCTATGTCCCCCAATCTCGATAACATAGATGGAGTATGCACCCGGCAAATACAGCTCCCTGGCTAGTTTGCAGCTGTCTTGGTCAGATGTTGAATAACCATATCTGTAATATCAATCTTCGGACTGGCGAAAATGACACCCTCGCTGAGCACAAGATCAAAATTATTTTCTTTTGCAACTGCCTGTATCGCACTGACAACTTCGGTCTGGATTTTTGCCAGTTCTTCATTCCGTCTGAAATTCAGATCTTCCTGGAATTCATCAGTACTTCTCTTCAGGTCACGGCGCTTGTTGACTATATCGCGTTCCAGATTTTTTCGTTCTGTCTCGCTCATGACGGCAGCATCCTTGTTGAACTTGTCTTCAAGATCCGTCAAGGCTTTCTGTTCAGCAACAAACTGTTTGTTCCGTGGCGAGAACTCGTTCTCTATCATTACACTGGTCTTCCTTGCCTGGGGTGACTGTTCGAGTACCCGCATGGCATTAACTACACCAATCTTGTACTCCTGTGCATGAGCAACGGCAACCAAGCCGCTCATCAGAATTGTGGCCATGATTATGGTCAGATAGCGATTAAATCTGTTCAATGTCGTACTCCAAATTAAATGTATAGTTAAAAACTTGTCCCAATATTAAACTGGAACTGTTCTGTATCATCACCTGGCTTATCATTAAATGGCGTAGAAATACTGAAACTCATCACACCCAGTGGTGATATCCAGACGGCACCAAGACCAGCCGAATAGCGCATATTGCCAAGATCGAGCCTATTATCATCGCTACAGACCGGCTCAGTGTCAATACTCGTGACTACGCTGCCAATACTGAGTGTACTACCTACATTATTAACAGAGTCTATAACTGTAGTCTTTAATACATCAATGCGGGCGTTGCCTGTGCAATACACATTACCAGCATCTACGAACGCTGAAAACCGGAATTGGTCAAATTGCTCCAAAAAAGGTATCGGGATGATGACCTCGGATCCGGCAACTACCTTGAGGTTGCCGCCAAGCGGACGTCCGAAATTATCTTTTGGACCCAGCGCGTTCTGCGCATAGCCTCTGACTGAACGGGGACCACCGGCATAATAATGCTCAAAAAACGGCAGGCCTACGGTGCTATGATAACCATTACCGTAACCTAAATCACCTTTGATCGCGAATATAAAACCTTTGGGTAATGGCTGAAACCACTGGCTACGATAGGATACTTTATAAAACTCCAGCGAATTTCCAAATGTCGGCACGGTCACCTCTCCGAATATCTGGTGATATAAGCCTGAATCGGGCATAATCAGGTCATCCCGGGTATCAAAAGCAAAGCCAACACTGAGCCGGACGACGTCGAACTGATTGCCTTCCCTGTTAATAAAGTCCTGTACCTGATCTGCATAAAAACCGTCTTCGGACAGTGTAGTGTTTTCATATCCAATCGAGGTACTGATTGAATTAAATTCAGAAATCGGAAAGCCGAAATTCACACTGGTCGAGATTACCTCGCTGTCATAGGCAGTGATGTTAGCGTCAAAGCCCTGGGTTTCCTGATAACTGAAATTATACCCCCGACTGACGCCATCATCGGTAAAATACGGGTTCAGATAGCCTAGCGCAAATGTCCGGTTATAACTGCTGTTGTTAAAGGAAAACTGTATCCTGTTTCCCGAACCGAACAGGTTGTTCTGGGCGATGCTGGTCGAAATTACCAGTCCTTCGATTTGCGAGTAACCCAGACCGGCAGTAAAGTTTCCAAATGGCTGTTCTTCTACGGTATATTCGACATCCACCTGATCTGCGGATCCAGGTACAGTCGGCGTCTCCACATTGACTTCTTTAAAATACCCAAGCCTTTGTAACCTGACCTTGCCCCGTTCAACCTGGGGTGTCGAGATCCAGCCGCCTTCAATCTGTCGCATCTCCCGTCTTAATACCTCATCCCGGGTCCTGAGATTACCGGTAAAATTAACCTGTCTGACATAAACGCGTTTTCCCGGGTCAATAAAGAAGGTGATATTAACCGTCTTGTCCACATCATTTACATCCGGGACACCGTTAACATTGGAAAAGGAATAACCTTCCGCACCCAGTTTGTCGGTGATGCGTTTGCTGCTGTCGTTCAGTTCTTTTCTGGAAAACAGCGACCCGCGCCGTATCGATACCAGTTCAAATAACTCTTCATCCGGGACTATCAGTTCACCGGAAAGCTTCACCCCTGAGATAGTGTACAGTTCACCTTCGTTTATATTGATGGTGATATAAATATCTTTTTTGTCCGGTGTAATGGTTACCTGGGTTGAAGCTATGTCGAAATTAACATAGCCCTGGTCCTGGTAAAAAGACTGCAATATCTCCAGGTCACCGGATAACTTCTGGCGTGAGTACTGGTCATTTTTACTGAAAAATGACAGCAGGGTCGAAGAACTTAATTCAAACTCGTCCAGCAGCACCTCTTCCGGGAAAACAGTATTTCCGACAATATTGACTTGCCTGATCCTGGCAGCGTCACCTTCTGCAATCTTCACGGTGATACCGACCCGGTTATTTGCAAGTGATTCGACAGTTGACTTGATAGTGATACCGTATTTGCCGTTCGAAAAATACTGTCGTTGCAGTTCTCTTTCCAGTTTTTCCAGCTGGGATTGATCAAACACCTGGCCTTCAGTGAACCCCACATCTTCAAGACCCTGCATCAGATTTTCGGTAGTTATATCCTTGTTACCATCTATTTCCAGGCTGCCTATGGTTGGACGTTCCTTGATAATCACAAGCAGTACATTACCATCCCGCTCAAACACGATATCATCAAAAAATCCTGTGCTAAACAGGTTGCGTAGCGATTCACCGGATATCTTGTCATTGAATTGGTCACCAATCTTGATCGGCAAGTAGTTAAATATCGTGCCTGCCGTCAGACGTTGCAGACCTTCAATACGAATATCTTCAATCGTAAATTCTTCTACTGCATGCACAATTGATAAATTGACCAGTAACAGTAATAACAACAGATTTTTAATAAAAAATTTCATTAAGTGGGTGTTACCAGCAAGGGAAATCGGATGGTTTAATTATTATTAATTTCGGGTTATCCAACAACACGCAGTATATCGTTATAAAATGCCACTCCCATCAGGCTGAGCAATAATACCAGACCCAGCTGCTGACCGATAACCTGAATTGTTTCTGATACCGGACTGCCTTTTAGGCCTTCTATCAAATAATACAAAATATGGCCACCATCCAGTAATGGTACGGGTAACAAGTTAAGTACCCCCAGGCTGACACTGACAACGGCCAGAAACCCGAGAAATGCAACGATACCGAGATTTGCAGTGTCACCGGCATATTTTGCAATTGTAATTGGCCCGCTGAGGTTTTTGACCGAGGCCTCACCCACGACCATTTTACCCAGGATCTGCAAGGTCATCATCGACATTTCAATGGTACGATCCAGCGCCTTTAATAGCGCCGGGATAGCAGCATAATTCTCCAACGTATACATAGAGGCATCCGGCTGATAGTTACTGTCAAATGCGGCTCCTATCCTGCCAACCACCACACCCGAGTCCAGCGTCAATGCCCCTGGAGTAATGCTGAGTGACCGGGCTACACCCTTTCTGGTCAATTCCACCTTGATTGGGATACCGGCATGGGTGCGGACATATTCGACCCAGTCAACCCAGCCTTGCATCTGCACCCCATCTGCAGCGGTGATATAGTCACCTGTCATCAGCCCCGCCTTATCTGCCGCACCAGCCGGCGTAATCTCGCCGATGATCGCCGGAAATTCAGGTATGCTCGGCTTGATACCGAGCCGCTCGAGTAGCTGACCACTGGCCATTTCATCAATACTGACCCTGGACAAATCGAGCATGATCGATTGCTGCTGATCTTCAGGGTTGTTGACCAGGAACAGCACCTGACCACCATCGACCACTCGGGCCACCATCGTATCAATCACAGACAACCAGGTGGGTGTCTCTTGACCGTCGATGCTGAGTATTTGCTGGCCACTGCCAAAACCCGCCTGCATCGCGATTGAGTCTGGTTCGACTTCTCCGATGATCGGTTTCAGTCCGGTGGTCCCAATCATATACGTGCACCAGTAGGCAACAATCGCAAAGATAAAATTAAAGGCCGGACCGGCAGCTACAATCGCAAGTCTTTGTATCAGTGGCCGGGTATTAAATGCAAACTGCTTTTCAGCCTCGAGGACATGGCCTTCACGCTCATCCAGCATTTTCACATACCCGCCCAGAGGTAGTGCGGCCAGCACGAATTCGGTTTCATCCTTGTCGAACTCACGCTGCACAAACAACTGTCTCAGGTTCCACAGGTCCCAGGGGGAGTGGCTAAAACCGAGATGCCAGAATGGCGCCTTGAAATCAAATCGCCATATCGGTTTACCGAAGCCGACCGAAAACCGGAGTACCTTTACATTGCAACGACGTGCCACCCAGTAATGACCGAACTCGTGAAATGTAATCAATATACCGAGCGCAAAAATAAACGCTATTAATGACTGTATAAAATCTGTCACTCTGCAAGTTCCTCTATATACTGCGTTGAATACTCCCTCGCCATTCGGTCCGCATCCAGTATCACTTCCAGGCTGCTGGCCTCAACCGCTCCAAGCTTGGTCAATGCAACTTCAACTGTCCTGGCAATATCGGTAAATTTTATCCGTCCGTCAAGAAATCCGGATACTGCCACTTCATTGGCCGCATTGAGTATTGTTGTTGCTGTCCCGCCGACAGACATCGCCTCGGTCGCCAGTTGCAAACACGGAAAGCGCTGCAAATCTGCCACCTCAAAGTCCAGCCGAGCAATATCTATCAGATCCAGCGGCTTCACACCTGAGCTTATCCTGTCCGGCCATGCCAATGCATGTGCAATCGGGGTACGCATGTCCGGATTGCCAAGCTGCGCCAGAACTGATCCATCCGCATATTCAACCAGGGAATGAACCACGCTTTGCGGGTGCAGCACCACCTGTATCTGTTCAGGTGATGCATTAAACAACCAGCAGGCCTCTATCACTTCCATACCCTTGTTCATCATTGTTGCCGAATCCACTGAAATTTTCCTGCCCATCGCCCAGTTCGGATGAGCGCAGGCCTGTTCCGGCGTCACCTTGTCCAGATCCCTCATTGGTGTGGACCTGAATGGTCCGCCGGAAGCGGTAATCACTATTCGCGTTACCCCTGACTGTGACAACCCCCGCATGAATCCGGCAGGCATACACTGAAACAAGGCATTGTGTTCGCTGTCTATTGGCAATAATTCTGCACTATTTTCGCTGACTGCATCCATAAGCAGCTTGCCTGACATGACCAGCGACTCCTTGTTGGCAAGCAATATCCGCTTGCCAGCGCGGGCAGCAGCCAGCGTGGATAACAATCCGGCCGCACCGACTATCGCCGCCATAACATAATCAGATTCAGGCAGGCTGGCAACCTTGATCAGACCGGCCTGACCCGCCAGCACTTCAACATCCGGTGCCTTGTTAGACAGGATAGATCGTAATTTATCCGCAGAACTTTCATCTGCCATTACGGCATAGTGGGGCTGCCATTGCATACATTGCTGAACCAACCGATCGACATAGGTATTTGCGGTAATTGCGATTAATTCATACTTGTCAGCGTGTCTGGCGAGTACATCCAGTGTGCTCAGGCCGATGCTGCCGGTAGAACCGAGGATGCTGATACCCTTCATTTAATCAAGCCTGTCAGCCAGAGACCCGCCAGAAACACCGGGCCAGCCGCGGTCAGACTATCAATACGATCCAGTACGCCGCCGTGACCTGGCAAGATATTACCGCTGTCCTTCAGGTTTGCGCTCCGTTTCATCAGACTCTCGAATAAATCACCTATTATAGACGCAGGTATAGTGACCAGGATGACTATTATAAACATAATAGATCCATACTGTTGCATGTATGTAATGAATGTCAGACCATATGCAATTCCTGCACTTGCCAGCATGCCGCCTATTGCGCCTTCCCAGGTCTTGCCCGGACTGATAGTGCTGGCCAAGGTGGTTTTGCCCCAACGTTTTCCCACAAAATAAGCAGCGATATCCGCCGCCCAGATAAGCACGAACAACACCAATACCAACCGCCTGCCTTGATCGCTACCCGCATCATGCAATAGTACCAGACTCAGCCAGGCGGGGATCAACACTATCAGGCCCACAATGGCTTTCACTGTGCTGGAGCGAGGAATTTCAAACCAGCGTCGCTGCACCGCGAGTATCAGCAGCATGGCGATAAGCCACCAGACAGCTGTCAACAGGATTATCAGCGTTATCCAGACAGATGGCAGGAACAGGAAACAGAGTCCAAGCAACAATACGATGGAAGTTGCATAAAGACTGCGGATACCTATGCTGGTAAGCCCCGCCATCCTTGACCATTCCCATCCACCCAGTACCACCACGATTCCGACGACCAGTGCAAACCAGCGGGTATCAGCAACAAGCACAAGCAGCAGAACCAGCGGAACCAGTAACAACGCAGTCAGTATTCTCTGTTTGAGCACCTTATTCCTGCCCAATCTGCTCATCAATACGCCCGAACCGCCGTTGTCTACCTTCAAACCACTGCAGCGCATTATCAAATGCGGTAGTAGTGAAATCAGGCCACAACAGGTCAGTGAAATATAATTCGGTATAGGCACAATGCCAGAGCAGATAATTACTGATGCGCTGTTCACCCCCGGTCCGGATAAATAAATCCGGCTCAGGCAAGTTTGCCAGTGAGAGATAGCTCTGCACCAGCTTCTCATCGATACCTGAGGTCTGTAGCTGGCCCTGGTGTACTGACTCGGCGATCTGCCGGCACGCCCTGGTAATGTCCCATCTGCCACCGTAGTTCGCAGCAATCACCAGCTTTAATCCGCTATTTTTTCCCGTTTTCGTTTCCGCTGCAGATATCAGCTTTTGCAACCTGGCAGAAAACCCGTCACGGTCCCCGATAAAACTGAGACTGACATTGTTTTTGTGCAGATCGTCAACCTCGCTACGCAAAGAGGTCATAAACAGTTCCATTAACAGATCTACTTCATGGCGGGGCCGCAGCCAGTTTTCGCTGCTGAAGGCAAACACGGTCAGGATCCCGATATTACGGCGGATACAGTGCTGTACTATTTCACGCAAGGTAGTGACTCCGGCCTTGTGTCCACTACCCCTGGGCAAACTACGTTGCAGCGCCCATCTGCCATTGCCATCCATAATGATAGCGACATGTTCCGGGATCTTCTGAAACTTGTTCATCGACAACACCTGTTTGGCAAAAGGCCCGGGACTGGATCCGAACGTAAATTCCGTTCGTAGTCCGGGACTAGATTTCCATTAACTCGCTTTCCTTACCTGCGAGTAATTTTTCAATTTCGTCGATATGTACATTGGTAAGCTTCTGTACCCGTTCTTCGGCCTGCCTCTCGTCATCATCTGAAATTTTCTTTTCTTTCACCAGTTCCTTCAGATGATTATTGGCATCGCGGCGGACATTCCGGATCGCGACCCGTCCCTTTTCTGCTTCGCTCTTGACAATCTTGATCAGCTCCTTACGGCGGTCCTCGGTCAGTGCCGGTAATGGCACCTTTAATGTATCGCCGACACTGACAGGGTTCAGACCCAGATCAGAACTCCTGATGGCCTTATCTACGGCAGCCAGCGCGCTCTTGTCCCAGACCGATACGTTCAGAGTACGTGCATCAAGTATATTGACATTAGCGACCTGGTTTAGCGGTACCTCGGAGCCATAGTAAGGAACAACGATCTGTTCAAGCAGGCTGGGATGAGCACGCCCTGAACGGATCTTCGTCAGTTCGTGTTTCATGTTTTCCAGACTCTTTTTCATTCGTTGTTCTGTATCACGAATAATATCTTCAATCATCTGCGTTCTCCGCGCCGTAACAATTGACAAAACCGGGGATATTCATACCAGTCTCCGCAAGTTAATCCCGACTAACCCGGCCAGTTCAGCTGACAAGTGTACCTTCATCCTTGCCTCTTGCAACCCGCATAAGCGCACCGGGTTTCATCATATCGAGCACCCGC